>SKKY01000027.1 GCA_007123515.1 Clostridia bacterium | reverse complement strand
TCAATGGTGCTTTTCTGATGATTTTTTAGAGAATATCCAACCGTTCTGTACTCTAGTCCGTTGGGCTCATATCGATTAAAAACAACATATTTTGCATTGCTGAGTTCCAGAACATTCTGAGCAATCTGATTGTAATCAATATTGCTGCTGTTATATTCTAAAAATTCTTCAAGATAATCTATTAGTTTTTTCATTTTATTTTGCTGAATATTCAAAAAAGCAACTCCTTTTACAATGGCCAGAAAAACAGTAGTAACGGTACAGCAACGGTTACAATTATTATTTCAAGAGGCAGACCCATTGGCCAGTAGTCTCTGAATTTATATCCACCCGGTCCAAGTATTAATGTGTTTGACTGATGACCAATCGGAGTCAAAAAGGCACAGGAAGCTCCGATAGCAATGGCCATTAAAAAGGGATCTACTGAGTAATTCAAGGCTTGAGCCAGCTGAATTCCTATTGGCGCCATAAGGACAGCGGCTGCAGCATTGTTAACGATATCCGATAAAAGCATGGTAACAATTAGTAACCCGGCAAGTAATCCCCATTCCGGAAGATAGGGAGAAAAGTAGAGGAATCTGTCTGCGATCATGGCCGCCCCTCCCGTAGTTTCAAAAGCCGTGCTTACCGGAATCATTGCGCCCAGTAATACTATCACGGACCAATCAATGCTATTATATATCTCTTGCACGGATATCAGATCAAGAAGAATCATCATGATGGCACCACCAATAAAGGCAATAGGGAAGGTAACCCATCCCATCGTTGCTAAGGAGATGGCCACGATAAATATGGAAAGTGCCAACATGAGTCTTTTAGGATAACCGATTCTGATCGGTCTTTCCGCCAGTGGAAGACAACCTAAAGTCGGAAGAATCTCATTCAAAGTTTCTGAACGTCCCTGCAAAAGCAGAATATCTCCTGCTTTTAGACGTATATTATTTAATCTTTGACGTACAAGTTCCCCTTCTCTAGAAACTGCAATCAGATTGACTCCATAACGATAACGTAGCCGTAATGATCTAGCTGATTTGTCAATCAGCGGTGAGGTATTCATAATAACAGTCTCTACAGTAGTAACATCATCGGCTTTAAGTTCTTCATTATCCAGTGGGATGTCTTTATTCGCTACCAATTCGACCTTTGCTTTATCAATCAAACTAGTCAGGGCTTCTGCGCTTGACCGAACGATTACAATATCACCGGCCTGTAGCTTTCTAAAAGGATTCGGCGCTACAATTTTCTCGTCACCTCTAATGGAACCGACAACCAGGACATCTCCATCAGAGAATTCCTCAAATTCATACACACAGGAACCTATCGCTTTCGATTCATCAGTCAGGCGCACCTCTGTAAGATAGTTATTAATTTCAAAAAAATCGCTACTGTTTCCTTTTCGGACCGGAATCAAACGCCAGCCGATCAGGGAAATAAATATAATTCCGACAACAGCCACAAAAATCCCGACCGGAGAGAAATCAAACATATTAAAGGCATCCATGCCCGTAGCCTCCGCACGGAAAGTGGAAATAATAATATTCGGTGGTGTGCCGATTAACGTTGTCATTCCGCCAAGCAATGAGGAAAAAGCAATCGGCATTAACAGTAAAGACGGTGATCGCTCGTTTTTTTTAGCCAGACGGATCGCCACTGGCATAAATAACGCTAAGGCACCAACGTTATTAATAAATGCCGAGCAAACTGCCACCATAATACAGAGAACAAAAATCTGCAGCGTTAGCCTGGATCCAACTTTAGCAACCATCTCACTAATCACATCAACCAGCCCGGAATTCATAAGCCCTTGTCCGATAACAAGAACAGAAGCAACGGTAATAACCGCTGGATGGGCAAAACCAGAAAAAGCCTCATTTGCCGGAATAACTCTAGCAGCCGTCAAGAAAACAAGAGCCGATAACGCCACAACATCATACCTTATTTTATCTATAATCAACAGAATTAATACACTCGCTATGGTAAACAATACCAGCATCTGTTCAAACATATGCATACCTTCTTACCCTTTAACATCTTTATTAATAACTCATTCTATCATAATTCATCGGGGACGTGTACCTGTGGTATACCACAAGTACACGTCCCCGATGAATTATATTATTTCCCTAGGCTGTAAAAAAGCGGTTGACGATCAGGTATGTTACGGTTGATACGGATGCTCCTAAAAAGGTTCCCCACATCATGTCGATAACTACCACTTTTACAGGCCATCCTTCTAGTGTTGCTAAATTCGTAAGGTCATAGGTTGCATACGTAAGCAGTCCGAAAAAAGCTCCGGCAAGTAACGCATACTGCCACTCCCCTCTTTCTAAGGCCGGATAAATCGCAAAAAAGATCAGTCCAGCGATGTATAGAAGATAAAAAGAGATTGCTGCGATCCAATTGAAATTAGTTTTCATGATAAAACCGATCTGCTCACGGTAGAAATCCCGGGCGACGAATCCCAGCCAAACCATATCCACAGCAAAAAAAGTTACGACTGCCACCAGGTAAATTTTAACTATATATGCCATGCTACGCACTCTCCTTTTTGTCGGTCTTAGGGAACCATGGAACAAATTTATTTGTCTCTTTCATGTATTGCTGAAAATCGGGATTATCCTGCATGCTTTTTTCCAGCATCGGAACACCGGATACAAATAACAGTAACAATGTTATTAACAGTGGACTGATAATGGCTGTAATCCCTCCGGGAACAGAAAGTGAAATGATCCAAATACCCCACCACATCACTGCTTCACCAAAATAATTAGGATGTCGGGTATAACGCCACAGTCCCTCTTTCATAATTTTCCCTTTATTCTCAGGTTTCTTTAAAAAATCAGCTAATTGTCTGTCACCGACTACTTCAAAGAAATAACCGACAATCCAGACAGCCAGACCGATAAAATCAAAAAAGCCCAACTCTGCCTGATGACGTGAATTAACAAGAATAACCGGATAGGCTATAATCAGCATCAACAGGCCCTGAAGCATATATACCTGAAAAAAGGCTCTTGGGATTAACCATTTTCCCCATTCTTCTCTCCATTTTGCATAACGGAAATCCTCCGGCTTACCCCAGTTTCTTTTGATAATATGGTAGGCTAATCTTCCGCCCCAGAGAATGACTAAAATCGTCACAATCAGGCTGCGTATTGAAAAATCATCACCTGCAAAAAATGTTACCACTGCAATCAGAACAAAACCCATTCCCCATCCGATATCAACAATCGAATTGTTTTTAATGACCGTACCGACAATAAAGAAAATAAAAAAATAGACAAAAACGACAGCTACCGGTAACGCTAATAATTCAAACATAATAAATCTCCTTTATGCTTCCATGATGCACAAAGCCACCGCACCCAAGCCGGCACTTAATGCTACAACAGAAGATATTTCCTGAACAAATTCTGGTTCCTGACCAAACATTTCAGTAAAAATTTTTCGGTACGTCTCCGCTCTTTCCGGAGCTGCTGCATGGACTACAGCATACCTGTCTAATGAGCCTTTTTTCTTTACTTCTTCAGCGATCGATACAATTTTTTTAAGATTCCCCCGCTGACTTAAAGCACTGGCAAAAGCCGTTCCTTTGCCCTCTTCATCTAAAGAAATTATGGGCTTAAGATTCAGTATCTTTGCTGCCGCTCCCTTAAGCGGACTAACCCTTCCACCACGGACCATATATTGAAAATCAGATACGCTGACATAAATGTTGGTTCTGCTTACGGTATCTTCGAGAATCGATACAATCTCATCATGATCTTTTCCTTGTTCAATTAACTCCGCAGCTTTTTTTACCATAAGACCCTGTGCACCGGAATTCAGTCTGGAATTAACTACCGATACGGTATATCCTTGTTTAGAAAGATCTTCTGCACAGGTTCTAAAGACATTCCAGGTTCCGCTTAATTCTTTAGATACGGAAATCATAATTACGGAATCGAACTTATTTTTTAAAAATTCAAGTGTATGTTTTACTGCATTCACCGATGGCTGAGAAGATGTGGGATATTCTGAAAGTTCATCAATCATTGAAAAAAGTTGCTTTGGGTAGATTGTTTTCTTATCTAAAAAATTAGATCCTTCAATATTAATATTGATAGGTATCATCTGTATCTGATTCTCTTCGATAAAAGTCTCCGGAAGATCGGCAATCGAATCGGTAACCAAAGCAATACGGTGTCGGCGATGGTTAACAAGGTCATACTGATTTTTCATATCATCCACTTTTTGTTGAGAGACCAAACCGTATTTTCTTAATGCGAGAAACAGGTTCTCCGGCTCATTTGAATGAAGGTGAACTTTTACCTTCTTTTTATTTCCTGCGACAATAACTGAACTCCCTAAACCTTCTAGTTCATTTTTAATCCGCTGATGATCGATATCTTCTCCGGTAAGTAAACCTTCGCAGCAATATCTCCAGGTTAAATCTTCTTCATGATGTTCCTGATGATTATATACCGTAACCGGCTTTATTTTTGTTCTGATTAACTCCCGGATATTATTGGTTTTTATCAAATCGGCTATGCCTTCAAGGAAATGAATAAATCCCTGAGCACCGGCATCTACAATGTTAGCTTCTTTTAGTACAGCAAGCTTATCGGTCGTTCCTTCTAAAGATATCCGGGCACTTTTGAGTGACTCAGAAAATAAATTAGTCAGATCACTTGTTTGAGAACAAGCTTTTTCAAAAGCTTCTGACCAGTCCTTAATTACCGTGAGAATAGTTCCTTCTACAGGCTTGGAAATTGCATTATAAGCGTACGGTACGGATTTCACTAAAGACTGCGCAAGAATATCTGCCGGAAGTTGCTTATTGCCTTCTATTTCCTGAGAAAGTCCATTGATAAATTGTGCTATGATAATCCCGGAATTTCCTCTCGCTCCATTTAATGACGCATCAGCAATCATCCGCATTGTTTCATCCGCTGAAGAAGTCGGACGAACTTCATTAACGATATAGTTTAACGTTTCTGATAAATTATTACCGGTATCACTGTCATAAACAGGGAACACATTGATGCTATTAAGATAATCTTTGTACTCTGATACTTTTTTTGTTCCAGCTAGAAACGCGAAATAAATTTCATGACCATTTAGTGTTTTTGCTCCCATATGCTGCCTCCTGAATAGATATAAAATTATAGTTATTACAAAAATTAAATACCCAAAATATTTAATTTTTAACCAATTTGTTGTACAATGGTTTTGCGTTAATAGATAATTACCGGAGGATATAATGAAACTACTTTCATGGAATGTAAACGGTTTACGGGCAGTCATGAAAAAAGGATTTATGGATTTCTTTACATCAGAGGATCCCGATATTTTATGCCTGCAGGAAATAAAGCTTCAAAACGGACAAATTGACATGCCGGACATTGAATACCATCAGTATTGGAATTACGCTGAAAAAAAAGGCTATTCCGGTACAGCGGTTTTTACAAAAAAAGAGCCGCTTGATGCCTTCAATGGCATCGGCAACCCGGAACATGATCAGGAAGGAAGAGTGATTACTCTTGAGTTCGATGATTTTTTCCTGGTAAATGTCTATACACCTAATTCTCAAAGAGATTTAGCCAGACTCGATTACCGAATGAAATGGGAAGAGGATTTTAAAAAGTACTTACTGGACCTTGATTTGAAAAAACCTGTCATTGTATGTGGGGACTTAAATGTCGCTCATCAGGAAATCGATCTGAAAAACCCAAAGACGAATCATAAAAGTGCCGGTTTTACTCCGCAGGAGCGAAACAAAATGTCTGAGCTTCTAGAGAACGGTTTCACCGATTCTTTCCGTCACTTTTATCCGGATGCTGTTGACCAGTATACCTGGTGGTCCTATTTCGCCAAATCACGGGAACGTAACATTGGCTGGAGAATTGATTATTTTATTCTTTCAGAAAGACTGATCCCATCTATGACCTCGGCTTTTATTCTCGAAAAAATACCGGGCAGCGATCACTGCCCGGTCGGAATTACCCTTAAAAGATAACATTCTATCTATTATTTTCATGTTATTTTACGACGGTCTTGTGCTCATACATAAGACCGTCAGCCATTTTAAGATAATGATCAATCTGATAACCTTTTAAAGGTTCATCACTCAAAGGAATTTCAACAATACCGTAAGCCAGAGAGGAAATATCCGAAATCTTTTTATATTGTTCTGATACTTTTCTTAGAATCTGAGCGGCCTCGTCCATAGTGCGATTAACAAACAATACGAGAAACTCATCCCCACCAAGGCGAAAAACCAGATCTTCACTTCCAATATTTTCTTTTATCATATCCACCAGAGAAACCAGTACCTTATCACCAAAATCATGCCCGAGTATATCGTTAACTTTCTTGAAATTATTCAAGTCAAGGGTAGCCATTATCAGACTGCTATTCTTGCCGGAAACACGCTTGCTGATGTCAGGAAGTATCTCATAGAAATATCGGCGATTATAGGCTGATGTCAGATGATCTTTCATCGCTATATTTTTAAGTAATCTATTATAATCTGACAGCTCAGCATTTTGCTTCTGAATCGTCCTTTTTGAATTAAGCAATTCACTATTAAGTTTAGATATCTCTGTATAAATATCATCTTCATTTGTTGCTTTTATCATGGCATTTTCTTTATAAACTTGTCTGAGCTGATTCATCTGCTTATTGTTGATACTGATAATCTCTTTTAGTATTTTAGTCATCGCCTCATCACGGCCAAGGCAAGAAATATGAATGACACCGTCTTTTATATATCCGCTAATATCATACAAGTAACTTTCTCCGTTAATCAAAAAGGCCATCTCGTATCCCAAAACGTATTCCTGCTTTTTAATTTTAATGATAAAATCAAACAGAGAATTATGAAAACCAGGATCCGTAATCTCAAGCAAATTTTCACCCTTCTTGAAATTTTTAATAAAATCATGTGGCATCTGTTCAATTAAATTTCCCGAAGTATCGCATATTAAAATAAAATTTTTGCTTTTTTTATCATTCATAGACTTCCCCTACCATTCTGCAGCAATCTCTAAAGCATGAGCGGCATCTTTAGCAAAAGCATCGGCGCCTACTTTTTGGTACAAAAGCTCATCTTCATGGTAGACCTTACCACCAACCATAATTTTTAAATCATCGACACTAAAATCTTTTCTGAGTATTTCTATAAGATTGCGGGTGTAATCCAGGTTCACAATTGTGGTCGTTGATATCCCCAAAACATCTGGGCTTTTTTCCTTTACTTCTTCAACAATATATTCTATTGGCAGATTAGAGCCTAAATAGTAGGTATCCCAACCATCCATTTCAAAAAAGTCAGCCACCATTCTCAAACCAATTTCATGTAATTCCTCATTACCACAGGCACCAATAAAAACCTTCCCGCTGGTCTTGTAATCTTTAAATAGATACGGATACAACAACCCAATGATATTTTGAATTACAGACGATGCATAATGTTCCTTTGCTACTGAAATTTTCTGGCTGTACCAAAGGTCACCCACCTTTACTAACGTTGGCTGGAGAAGGTTTATATAAATTTCTTTAATATCTGAACCGTTTTCAACTTTTTCGATCACATAGCTCGCTGCCTTATCTCGCTTAAAATTAAGAATCAGATCTGTAAAATTTTCGACCTCTTCAGAGTACGTATTTTTAACAACCGCCTGATCTTCACGGTATGTTGTTTCAAAAACAGCGACACCTTCATTGATATAGGATAATAACTCCTTTTGTGCTTCCGGATTGATTTCACTTTGAAGTACCGTCTTCATACTCTGAAAATGATGAAGCATATCCGAAAGGCTCACTTCTAGGTTTTTCATCAGCTGTGCAAGCCAGCTCATATAGTTTAGAAAGGCTTCTTTATTATTAAATTTAATCGAACTTATTAAAAAAGTAAGATTATATAATGAATCTTGCAAATATTTTTCACGATATCTTCCTGGTAATTCAATCCAGTCTACTTGGTTTCCGGTAAAATGATTTTCAATAATTTTTTGTGCCAGATCCTGTTTGTTTTTTTCAATAATTAATACTGCTTTATTCATTACATCCATCTAATCATCTTACCTTTCACTCCATTTGAAAAAACAGAGAAGAAAATCATCACCTCTGTTAATCATCAAGAAATCTATTCTTCCTGGACTCTTACAACCCAAGAGGCGACCCAAGCTATGTTACCACTTTCAAGTTTAACCCTGTACCAGTCATCTTTTTCTTCCAGTATTTCCATTGGAGATTTCTGAGGCACTCGTTCAACAACCGGATAATTTGTCCCGGCATCTGCTCGTACATTAACCGCTTCATACTCATCAATCACGTAGGCAACCAAAACTGTCGGCATCGCCGGCTCTTCATCTTCCGGCTCTTGCGGTTCTGTTTGCCCCAATGCTTCTTCAAGTTCAGCAATTTTTTCAAGCAGTATCTTTTGTTCTTCTTTTATCCTTTGCAATTCCTGATTCTGCCCGTTTTGTCTGCTATGATCAGAAAAAATAAAACCACTCAATACAAAACCGATTAAGGCAATAACAGCAGCAATCATCACAATTCTCTTTGTGCTCATAATTCCCTCCAGGCATTTCTTGTTACTGACTAACGATACTCACTATATTAAAGCCCTGTTCCTTAAGCCCATTAATAATGGCTTCATCATTTGGTGAAAGGAAGCGGATTTCAATCATAATATTACCCTGCTTGTTTTCATAAAGAAGCAGCTTTCCGATATTCCCTTTATTTTCAAAGATAACTTCAGAAATTTGTTTAATGATTCCTTCTCTGTCTTCTTCAAGCTGAATCGCAATTCTTGTTCCGGATTCTTTAAGACCCATGATACTAATAAAAACCTCAAAAATATCACTTTCTGTTACGACTCCTGCCAACATATCTCCGTCCATTACCGGAAGTCCACCGATTTTATATTCTCTTAATAATACGGCTGCCTGACCTACTAGTGCTTCCTGATCAATCGTAATTAATTTATCCGGTCTGTCTTTTCTGACTTTTAAAATATCTCCGATTGTCGTTTTGGCCAGCAAATAATTTAGTTCAAAAATGCTCAAACTAGTTGCGGGAGATGCACTAACTTCGTTTAAATCTTTTTTTGTTACAATGTCCTCTAGTGTTCCGTTGCTGTCAACTACAAGTAGCCTTCTTACTTTTTTCTCCTGCATCAATTCTAAGGCATCTGACAGCATTGTCTCTTTTGTAATCGTAATAGGTTCTGCAGTCATTATCTCTCTTACTTTCATCTAAACATCCCTCCTTATTTTCTCAAGTTTATACCCTTAAAACAGTAATTTTAATAATCTCTCTATCTTCTTCCGATTTCTCCATGGTTGAAGCTTCCTTCATGCCTTAGATTACCGTTTTCATAGTACAATACACCCTGGCCATGAAGATTATTTCTTAAAAAACCACCCTCATACATTAGTTGACCGGATTCATAATAAAAGGCACCCTCACCTTCCATCTTGCCTTTAACTAGTTCTCCTTCATACATCAACTGACCATTCGGGTAATACATTCTACCGAAACCTTCCATCCTGTCATTGACCCATTCACCTTCATAGACGAGGTTACCTTCTTCGCTGTAAACAGTTCCCTGACCATGCATTTCATTATCTTTCCATTGCCCTTCATAACGGAGAGTGCCGTCTTCGTAGTAAACTTTCCCCTGGCCATTATACTTATCATCTTCCCATTGGCCTTCATACAAGACATTTCCATTTTCAAAGTAAATCGTTCCGGTTCCTTCTCTGTTTCCGTCTACTGTATCACCTTCATATCTCAGATCTTGATCCGGATAATATTCACTGTTCCTGCAACCTGTCAGTGATAAAGAAAGTATGGCTATTAATAAAAACACGATCGTTTTTTTCATTCTTTGATGACCCCCATAAAATAATTGTCGTTTTAATCATTTTTATCTGGTTATAAAATTCTGTGTTATATATAATCCGCTATTGTAACTAGCACCAATTCCAAGTTCGCGTAAATTAGGATCTAAAATATTTTTTCTATGTCCAAGACTATTCATCAATCCGTGATGAGATTCAATGGCATCGTAATAACCTTCACCCCAGGAAAGATTTTCCGAAGCTGAGCGATAACTAATGCCGGCTTCCGTAAGTCTTGTAAATGGACTCTTTCCAGATAGAGATGTATGGCTAAAATAGTTGTTATCGGCCATATCTTTACTATGCAAATAAGCCACTTGAGCGACCTGACTATTCCAGGAAAAAGTATTTAGACCTGCTTTAGCTCTTATTGCGTTATCAATTTCAAAGTGAATATTTGCTTGAGCATTTTCAACCTGCAATTTTTGTGACGATAATGCATACGCTGATTTTTCAGGAACATCATCAACATTTGTATAACTTAATTTGTACGAGAGTATCCCTACATCACTTATCAAAGCCTTTGGCGATACCACCCTGATTCCGCTGATCTTATTTTCATCATGAAGATCAATGTAGTAGATTGCAATAGCACAATTAGCTACCTGCACCCTCTTCTCCTCTGGAGCAGAAAAGTTGACTGATAGTGATCCTTCTCGGTAAAGTGCATGCGACGGCAGACGATTAGGTGTATCATCACCTATGGCAGTACCTGCAAAGTTTTCTCCAGGGCTATTGGTATAGATAAAATACACCTCATTATTTTTATACCCTATTGTGTAAAAATCTTGGTAGTTATCATGATAGGTACGCCACTGCGATTGAGAGGGACCATCATAAACAGATGTTGCTTGTCCAATGATGCGCTCTGCCTGCTGTACAGACATCCCGACAGTTAACCCACGCAAGTCCGAATTAATTTTCACATCTGCGACTACCGAAACGCTTTGTTGATCTACTGTTGTATCCGTATTAATAATAGCACTTCTGATCTGTGGATCCCAACTGACTTCTGCGCCTAGACTTTCAGAAATAAAGCGTAAAGGAACCATCGTTCTTCCATTAACGATGGTTGCCGGAGCATCAAGTCTATATGACTCTGAATCGACTGTAGCCAGTGTATCATCAATTCTTAATATTATAATGGCCTGATCCGTAAGACCTTCAACGGTTCTTGATTCTGGACACCAATTGACCTTTGCACCAAGCTTTTCAAATATAGCTCGCATCGGCACCATGGTTCGGCCGTTAATAATAAGAGATTCATAATCTTGAACCTCCTGATCAATAATAATCTTAATACCACTATTTGGCTGAGTTGGTTGAGCAAAAGAAGAAACGGTAAGTAGAACGGCTATTAATAATAGGATCATTATTTTATTAGTCCAAGAGACTGTTTTCATACATTATCACCACTTTATCTTTTATTTTTTTATTGAAACGATACAAATAATTATACCATACCCTTATTGTCGATTGCACTAGATAAAAAATTAAGGATAAATACACTTTTGCCTATTTATCCTTAATCATGATCTATAAAATTTTAGCTTATAGAAACTTTCTGGTAATCATTTTTTCAAACTCTACAATCAAGAATAAGGCCAGACCGCCTGCGATTGGATAGAGCCATGACCCGAGGCTAACCGCCGTCGTACTAAAAAAGAGATTCATAAATGGTGCGTAGGTAAATAACAACTGAAAGCCAATTAACACTCCAATCGCAATAAAGATGAACCGATTGGCAAAGAAACCTTTGCCCAAAGAACTTTCATAGATCTTCCTGCAGTTTAATAAATAAAACGCCTGACAGGTGACCAGCATATTCACCGCAATCGTACTGGCGTATTCACTGCTCAGATCATTGATTTGACCGCTAAACAAATGATAGATCATAAAGGTAAATAAACCTATCAGCGAAGAGACAAAAGCCGTCCTGATGATAAAGTATCTTCCGAGAATTGGCTCGTTTTTTTCTCTTGGCGACTGCTCCATCACTTTTTTTTCCATAGGCTCAAAAACCAGAGCCAATGCCAAAGTTACCGCTGTCACCATGTTTACCCAAAGGATTTGGACAGGGGTAATCGGCATTGAAATTCCCAATAAAACCGCAGCAATCAGGACCAGTCCCTGTGCTCCATTAGTCGGAAGGATAAATAATATGGTTTTTCTGATATTGTCATAAACGGTTCTTCCTTCCTCAATGGCATTAACAATAGAGGCAAAATTATCATCGGTCAGAACAATTTCTGCTGCTTCCTTCGAAACCTCGGTTCCCTTAATCCCCATGGCAATTCCTATATTTGCTTTTTTCAAAGCCGGTGCATCATTGACGCCATCTCCGGTCATCGCGCAAAGCAAACCGTTAGACTGCAACGCTTCAACTAAACGAAGCTTGTGCTCCGGATTTGTTCTGGCGAAAACATTCGTTTTCATAACAATCTCTTCGAGCTGCTCCTGGTTCATTTTTTCAAGCTCAGCTCCGGTAACAATCTCTTCACCATCAGTGATGCCCAATTGTTTTGCAACAGCCTTCGCCGTCATAGCGTGATCACCGGTGATCATGATCACACGTATCCCGGCTTTTTTACAGTCGGCTATTGCGGTTAAGGCCTCTTCTCTTGGCGGATCAGCGATTCCGATAAATCCAAGGAAAACAAAATCATCTCCAAGATTATCCAGATCAAGTGTTTCCTGTCCGTCTGCCTTTCTGTAGGCAAGAGCAATGACTCTTTCCCCTTTATTGGCAATGATTTCCATACTGTTATTCCAGCAATCTACATCCAGATCCTCTTCTCCATCGATCATCAATTGCTTTTTGCAATAGTTAATTAATCTTTCCGGTGCCCCCTTAAAAAATATATATCTCTGCTCCTCCAGATCATTTAGGGTAGCCATGAATTTATTTGAGGATTCAAACGGAATGGCATCAATCCTTTTTGGATTCAAATTTTCATAGTCCATTTTATGGGCCAGTGTTATCAAAGCTCCTTCAGTAGGAGTTCCGATCGTCTTCCACTGCCCCTCTTCGTCCTTTTCAATATCCGCATCATTACAAACTTTGGCTACATTCAGCACCCATTGTAAAACCCGATCCGTTTCAACAGAAACTTCTTTTCCGTTTAGGGCAATATGCCCTTCCGGTTTATATCCGGAACCTGTCACTTCATATTTTCTTTCAGAAGTAACGATATCACGGGCTGTCATCTCATTTTTTGTTAATGTTCCTGTTTTATCTGAACAAATAACATTAACTGCTCCGAGTGTTTCCACTGATGGAAGTCGGCGGATAATGGCATTTCTTTTGGCCATTCGTTGAACACCCATAGCCAATGCGATAGTCACAATCGCAGGTAGTCCTTCAGGAATAGCGGCTACAATCAGGCTTATCGTAGCAAGAAAAATCTCTGTCAGAGAAAAATCTCTGATAAGATAACCAAAAGTAAAAAAGAAAAAACCAAGAACCAAAATGAAAACTGACAGGTATTTTCCAAACCGATCCATTTTATCTAAAAGTGGTGTTGTCGTCTTCTCAACATCAGACAAGAGCTTTGTTATCTTCCCAATCTCTGTATCAATACCGGTCGCCACAACGATCCCGCGCCCTTCGCCATAGGTAACAAGCGTTCCGGAATAGACCATGTTTTTTCTGTCTCCAACGGTAGCATCAGCATCATTTACTTCGATTGTTTTACTAACATCCGTAGATTCTCCGGTCAGCGGCGACTCTTCAACCCGAAGATCTTTCTGGTTAACCAATCTCATATCCGCCGGAACCTTATCGCCTGAGCGAAGAATAATCAAATCTCCGGGAACCACTTCCTCAGCACTCACTTTCTGACGTTTTCCGTTGCGAATGACTACCGCTTCAAGCGAGAGCATCTTTTTAATTCCTTCCAGCGCCTTTTCAGCCTTTCCTTCCTGGATAAAGCCAATCAGGGCATTGATCACAACAACACCCACTATGACAAAAGTGTCGACAAGATAATCCATTAAGGCTGTCACTACAGCGGCAAAAAGCAACAGATAAATCAATACATTATGAAACTGAATAAGAAAGCGAATAAAGGCACTGCGCTTCTGCCCTTCCGGCAATTTATTATATCCGTATTCCTCAAAACCTTTCTTAACTTGTTCGCTGTTTAGACCTTCTTCCGGGGAAGTATGTACTCTTTCAGCAGTTTCATCCACGGTTAATGTATGCCATTGAATATTGGTTTCTTTTTGGTTATCGTTATTTTTCTTTATTATAAACATCTCCTTAGATAGATATATCAAGTATATCTATACCCGATTCTGGTCTTAAAAAAACAATAACTCTGCCAGCTAAAAAGCGCCGACAGAGTTATTGTTTTTTTTCAAATGAATGTAACTAGGAAAATTTTCTGCTGATCATCTTTTCAAGTTCTACGATAAAAAATACTGCCAAACCGCCCAGTAACGGAAACAGCCAGGATCCCAGGCTTATTGCTGTTGTACCAAAGAAAAGATTCATAAATGGGGCGTAGGTAAAAGTTAACTGAAAGAATACCAGAATTCCCATGGCAATAAATATCGCACGATTGTCAAAGAAACCTTTTCCTAAAGTACTTTCATGAATCTTCCGGCAGTTTAAAAGATAGAATGCCTGACCGGCAACAAGCATATTCACAGCGATGGTTCTGGCATAGTCAAGGTTGTCTCCGCCATCATACGCAATATTGTAAGAAATAAAGGTAAATAACCCAATTAGCACTGAAACAAATAACGTTCTCAAAATGAAGTAGCGACCAAGAATGGGTTCGTTCTTTGCACGTGGAGGTTGTTCCATAACCTTTTTTTCCATTGGTTCAAAAACAAGGGCTAAGGCCAGCGTGACTGCGGTTACCATATTTACCCAAAGAATCTGTACCGGGGTAATCGGCATGGTAATTCCTAAAATAACGGCAGTCATTAATACGAGCGCTTCTGCACCATTAGTGGGAAGAATAAATAATATCGTTTTTCTGATATTATCATATACCGTTCTTCCTTCCTCAACCGCGTTTACAATTGAGGCAAAATTATCATCTGTAAGAATGATTTCAGCGGCTTCCTTCGAAACTTCTGTCCCTTTTATACCCATGGCAATTCCGATATTCGCTTTTTTTAAAGCGGGCGCATCGTTGACTCCATCACCGGTCATTGCACAAAGCAAACCATTTGACTGTAAGGCTTCCACTAAACGGAGCTTATGTTCCGGATCCGTTCTTGCAAAAACATTGGTTTTCATAGCTACTTCTTTTAGCTCTTCTTTATTCATCTTTTCCAGTTCAGCTCCGGTTACTGCTGTTTTACCATCACTAATACCGATTTGTTCGGCAATGGCTTTAGCCGTAATAGCATGATCTCCGGTAATCATAATAACCCGGATGCCTGCATCCTTACATTCTTTAATAGCAACAAGAGCTTCATCTCTTGGGGGGTCTACGATCCCTATGAATCCCAGAAAAACAAAGTTTTCGCCTAAATTGTCTAGGTCCAGAGTTTCCTGTCCATCAGCCTTACGGTAGGCCAGAGCTATCACACGTTCTCCTTTACTTGCTATGTTATCCATGCTTTCTTCCCAGCATTGTGAATCAAGCTCTTCTTCTTCTCCGTTTATCATTAACTGTTTTTTACAGTAATCGACTACTCTTT
The DNA here is from genome assembly GCA_007123515.1 of Clostridia bacterium. Taxonomy (GTDB): domain Bacteria; phylum Bacillota; class Peptococcia; order Peptococcales; family SKKY01; genus SKKY01. Next base: position 15,382 of record SKKY01000027.1, on the reverse strand, counting down.
CCGGAGCGCCTTTGAAGAACACATAGCGCTGTCCATCGAGTTCATTTAAGGTAGCCATGAATTTATTAGCCGACTCAAAGGGTATGGTATCGATCCTTTTTGGACTCAGGTCGGCATAACCCACCTTGTGCGCCAGCGTGATAAGAGCTCCTTCTGTTGCTGTACCAATCGCCTGCCATTGCCCTTCATCATCTTTTTTAATATCTGCATCATTACAAATCTTTGCAGTTTTCATCATCATATCAAGAACCGGATCATCAGTCACCGAAAAAGGAGAGCCGTCATAAACCACCTGACCCTCCGGGCGATATCCGGCTCCTTCAATTTCATATTTCCTTTCAGACGTGACGACATCGTGAGCTGTCATTTCATTTCGGGTCAGTGTTCCGGTTTTATCAGAACAAATCACATTGACAGCACCTAAGGTTTCCACTGAAGGAAGTCTGCGAATAATGGCATTTCTCTTTGCCATTCGCTGGACACCGATCGCCAGTGTAATGGTCATAATAGCCGGCAGTCCCTCGGGAATAGAGGCCACAACCAAACTGATTGTTGCTAAGAACATTTCAATGACTGTATAATCTCTTACCAGATATCCAAATGCAAAAAAAGCAGAAGCTAGAAATAAAATAAAGACAGAAAGATATTTACCAAACCGGTCCATTTTCTGCAATAAAGGCGTTGTTATTTTTTTTACATCAGAGAGCATTGTTGTGATTTTTCCGATCTCTGTCTCTAATCCTGTAGCGACAACAAACCCCCTTGCTTCTCCATATGTGACGAAGGTTCCGGAGTAAACCATATTTTCACGGTCTCCAAGAACCACTTCATTTTCTATGGCTTTTGTTTTTTTGCCGACACTGGTTGATTCTCCTGTGAGGGCCGACTCTTCAACTTCAAGATCCTTTTGATAGATTAGCCTAAGATCCGCCGGAACTTTATCACCGGATCGCAGGATAACTACATCACCGGGCACAACTTCTTCGGCACTTATTTGCTGTCGTTTCCCTTCACGGACCACCATGGCTTCCAAGGAAAGCATTTTCTGTATACCTTCAAGTGCTTTTTCAGCTTTGCCCTCCTGGATAAATCCGATCAATGCATTTATTATGACTACACCCAGGATTACAAAGGTATCCACGAGATGATCCATCAGGGCTGTTACTATCGCTGCGAAAATCAAAAGATAAATTAAAACGTTATTAAACTGGACAAGAAAGCGCATGATTGCACTGCGCTTTTGTCCCTCCGGTAATTTATTATATCCGTATTCTTCGATCCTGCGGTTTATCTCATCGTTGCTTAATCCATCCTCATAAGAAGTATTTAATTTCTCACTGACTTCGTCAGTATTTAGCATATACCATTTCGTTGCGCGTTCTTTCTCATTAGTATCATTTGTGGAACTTATAATAAACACCTCTTTTCGGATAACCTGTTTTTAGAAAAATTTCCGGCTGCTTACTTTTTAAGAGCTGTACAGCATTTCATTCTTTTTCTGAACATACAGAAAAGAAAACCAATCACTGCATACATTAAAATATTTTTAATCATGATACACCCTCCCTGTCATTTAAGAAATCATTGCCATTATCATGGCATACCATTTACTTACCCGTAATTAATCACGAAAAAACACAACGCCAATAAAAAAAGAGCCTCATTTTTAAAGAGACTCTTTTGAATTTATTCAGCTTCGGGAATCCAGGATTCTACTTTTTCCGGGTTTTCTTCAATCCATCTTACTGCATTTTCATAAGGATCGGCTCCGTCTTCCAAGTTCCAAACCATCACTTGCTCCATATCAGAAGGCTCCCAGTAGAAATTATCCAGAAAAGCATAAACTTCCGGCATGTCTTCTTCCAGACCTTCTCTGACAATCGTGTTAATGTATTCTTCTTGTCCAAAAACATTTTCAGGATCTTCGAGATACTTAAGATCCCAGCTGGCAAACATCCAATGTGGTGTCCATCCGGTTACGATAATCCATTCCTCGTTATCGATCGCTCCTGAAAGTGTTGCCGTCATTGCGGCATCACTGCTTGTCACAAGTTCATAATTTTCATTTAAACCATAGACGTCCATCGCTTCTTCTGTACTGGTCATGATACCGGCACCAGGATCAATTCCGTAAATACGATTATCAAATTGATCTGCATATTCATTTAATTCAGCGATACTCTCTGCTTCTACATATTCCGGAACAACTAATCCAATCACTGTTCCTTCAAGATTCGGTCCAAGATCAACCACTTCATCTTTGAATCTTTCCCAGTAATGTTCTGATGTTGTTGGAAGCCATGAAGCCACATTCCCATCACTGTCACCTAAAGCTACAGATTGCCACATCGGAGCCTCATCAACAGAAATCAACTCGACATCATAGCCCATCTTTTCCTGTAGAACAGCTTTTGCTACATTGGTACTGGCAATTTCTGAATCCCAATTAACATAGGTTAATTTAACTGTCTGTGCTTTTTCTGCACCATTTCCACATCCGGCCATCACGAGAGTGAAAGCCAAAAATATAGTTAACATTACAATACTCTTTTTTCTCATAATATCTCTCCTCGTATTTTTGTTTGAAATACTCTTTTCATATCACTGCCTGTAAAATGCAGCTCATCGGGCTTTGTTGACTTCCATGAACGATATTGATCGCCTGATAATTTTTTGATTATTTCTTTTGTCTGAAAAATTTCAATCCCATAAACCCAGTTAGCCATAATCATTACCGAAGACATATGAACACCTTCACTGGTTGCGCCACACATATCCTCTACCAAGCTGATTTCATAATTGTTAAAATAGCCATCAAATACGGATGTCATTACGCATCCATCTGTAACAAAACCGCCAATGATAAGATGTTCAATACCCATCGATTTAAGCATCAGGTCAAGTGAAGTCTGATGAAATCCACTCCATCTATACTTGTCTATTAACAAATCACCTTCCTGAGGAGCTACTTGTTCAATAATTTCTATAGCCTCATCACCCTCAAGATAAAAAATAGGCTTTCCAAATTCATCAAGCGGCTCATGTAATGAAAGCCCTTTGGCATCGCTTCGGTTGACCTGTCGGGTATAAATGATAGGCATATCCACCTTGCGAGAGATCTCTATTAGCAATGAAGCATTGTCGACTACATTTTCGATACCTTCTATACCGTATTGGCTCTCTTTTTGTAAATCAATCAGAAGGAGCGCTGTCTTTTTTTCTTCCATATTCATTCACCTCCTTATTATGTTGTACTTCCACAGGAAAATATTCGAAAATTTCTCCTGTTTCCATAGCATAAGTTAATCGTTGAATCCATTCAAAGTAGGCGTGTGACTGCCTGATTAATTCCAGATCCTTTTTTGCTTCTTCTTGGACTTCAGGATCTGTTGTGTTTTCGATCACTTCTTTAAAAGCTGGTTGTACTTTCAGTACAGCATTAAGAATAATGGTTCGTTCTTTGCGCAAATTTTTAATAAAAAAACTAAGAAAGTTTTTTAGAAAATCTTTTTCTGCCACATATAAGTCTTTGCGTTCGCCTTTTCTCCAAACTTTTGAGACCATCTCTATATCGAGTAACTCTCTTAACCCATAGCTAACGCTCGCTTTGCTCATGGCTACTTCATCTTTAATTTCATCAAGTGTCATCGGGTCATTTGAAAAATACAGAACACCATAGATTCGCCCAACAGAAGGAGTCACCCCATAAAGATCCATTGTCTGAGCAATCGCACTGATTATCATATCGCGACTCTCCATAATTTTTTGTCTGTCCTGATCCATTTTAACCACCTTTCCCAGCAAAACTACTTTGTTTAGTTTGTATTGTACGTATTGAACACAATGATAAACGTGATTTGCTTTCTTGTCAAGTTTCATAGATTTAAAAGCATAAAAAAAGCAGACCCAAGCGAGCTTTTTCGTTTGGGTCTGCTTTTCACTGATTGTGTAGAAGTTCTCTATTCTTCTTTTTCTTCATAAACTTTCAGGTGCAGATTATGCTTCATCGAGTATAACCGGAGCGCTAATGTGACTGTAAAGCACGCAAAAATAGCTGTCACTTCAGAAATAAACATATAGGAAAGTAAATATGCAATTCCTCCGGCAATGGCAGCCACTGCATAAATTTCCTTACGAAACACATAGGGGACTTCACGAGCCAGAACATCACGAATGGTTCCGCCTCCTGTACCGGTCAGTAGTGCAAAAGATATCACTACAAACGGGGCTGTCTGTCCATGTGCCGTTGCCACGCTTGCTCCGATGACCGCAAATGCAGCTAAGCCAATAGCATCAAAAAATTGTAGCATATTATGATAATTGCTTAATGTTTTGTATAAATACATCGTCACAAAAGCAGCGATAATACCAATAACTGTAAAAAATGGTTCTATAAGAGCTGTCGGGGGAGTATTCCCAACCAGGATATCTCTTGTCATACCTCCACCAAACGCTGTGATAATTGCCAACACCGTGATCCCATACGAGTCAAATCCCTTTTTAATACCCAACAAGGCTCCTGACATCGCAAATGCAACTGTTCCAATTAACTCTGAAATAAATAAAATTTTTAGTATCATTTTCATCTCCCTTTCTAAATTAAAAACAGTTTATTCCCGTTTTTCTTTATACTCTTAATATAGAAAAAAGGACAGAGAATAAACAGCACTAAATGTGCTACCTATTCCCTGTCCTTTTGCCTGAGAGTTTAGCCTGTCAATACAGACAGATTGCTCCTTCGACGCCCGATTAGTCGGATCTCTCCAGGGGTTAGTCCGGTTATTGTCAAAGACCTGAAAGATTCAGCACTTCTCAGTAGAAAGAACATGCCTTGCTTCTTCGGTAACTCTTTTGCGAGTTTCTCCAATCACCATCATCCACGCTATGAACTTTTCTACATTGATCTTAACGAGCTTCCTATGCATTGTCAATATCACTTAGTAAATTTCTATATCCAGAGAGAATCGTCATTTTTTCTATACTTCCTCTATAAACCAAGATACGATAAAACGGACTTTGAAAAACAGTACAGTCGCCACCAAAGTCTTCTACACGATCGATGTCTGCAGCTATTTTTAGCAGTTCATCATGACTGAATTTTACTTTTGAAATATTAATCCTTCGGTCTTCCAATGCTTTTTGAAAAAGCCGGATCATATTTTCCTCATAAATCTGCGGGATCCGGCTGCTTTTTAGTTTATTGCATTTTCTACAGCTTAGAACCATATTAAATACGTCATCCGATCCACCTCTGCTTCTGGGAAAATGATGATCCAGACTGATTTGTTTGAACAGCAGTTCCTTTCCACAGTAAGTGCAGCACCTTCCATCACGTTCGTAGATATATCTTTTAATGGTTTTCTTCTCCATCATATTCCTATGACTCCACTACCCGTTCCACAATGATCCAATCACCGTCTCTTTGTTCATAGGTAATACGCAAGGTATACAACCCAATAAATTCAGAATCCACTGTTTGTGTAAGCTCATAACGGCCATCATCTAGCTCCGTAATTATTACTGGTTCTTCTTCGATAATCAAAATAGGGCCATCCATAGGAATCAGATAAAGGTCTCCATCTCTTTCCTCATAATAAAGATCCGTATATTGTAAGGCTAGTCCTTCAGACATGTAATTTTGTAAATAATCGACTAATGATTCTTTGTCGTCAAAATCTCTAACACGTGTGTTAAGAACGATCGGTTCACTTTCAATAGGTTCAGGATCGACATCTTCGCGTGGAACCGTCTCCTGTATCAAAGCATTTTCAAAATCCGCTTCAAGAGCTAGTGCATCTTCCTCAGTAAATCTTTGTTCTTCTACTGGCTCCTGGCATCCTGAAAAGAACAATAACATTGGCAATAAAATAACTAATAACCAGGCTTTTTTCATTATGCTCACCTTCCTTTTAATTTACATACCTGATTTCCATTTTGACTAATCATCTTAATAAAAAAAATCCCCATAAAGAAACAGCTTTTTTAATTCCAAAATCTTTCCAGTCTCTGCGAAAGGCTCTTATCAAAACACTGCATAAAAAAGGCAACACTAACCAAATTCCCATCCCAAGCGTTTCTTCTTCTGCCTGTGCAGGTAAAACCATATCTAAAAAAGTCCAATCCAACCACTTAAGAGCGCAACAATAATAAAGATAGCAATAAATAACCTATCATTCTTATTTGACACTGTTATTTTCACCTCGCGTTCATTTTAGATGCGGACGGTCATAGTGTTTGTCATAGGCTCCGTTCACTTTTAACGGTGGATCCCAAACTATTGAATTAACCTTTCGCTTACCAAAATAGTTAAAAGCTGTTTCAATGACTTTTCCAAAGCGAACCGGCTTAGCAAGCTTTTTTATATCGTCATCACTAAATCGCCCTTGTTCTATAAGGTTTACGATGGTTTTTACCAGTGGGAGGATCATTTCCTCCTGGCCATCAGACGGTTTCATTTGCAAGCCTTCCATTCCGCCTTTGATGGCTGTTCCAAGATAGGATCTGCCAAGCTTTGGAGCCAGTTTTTCAAAATAGGCCTCGAGATAATGAGATTGTCCACTTTCTGGGAAACCGGACTGAACAAAAAAGCTTAGGGTACCTTCAGAAACAGGGAGTTGTTCGATAAAATTCATGACGTGAGATGGCATAGCATGAACATATAACGGCATAAGAAACATAACATGCTTCTCTTTGGCAAAAGATTTAGACCATTCCTGCCATTTTCCGTTTTCTTTAAGATCCCGGATCTCGACTTTTTCACCCAAAGCTGCAACCACCTGGTTTAAAATAATGCCCGAGTTGCTACCACTTTTTCTTGGTGATCCGTTATAAATGACAAGCTTATCGATCGGCTCAGCAGATGAAAATGGCAGACTGTGATTTTTTGCTTTTCTCTTATTAAGCTGTTCTAAAAGGACACTGTCACTGCCTTCTTTTTTTACAATTCTATAGGCATTGGACTTATAATGATAGGCTGTACGCCACAGATAATCTTCAATAATTTCGTCTTCTTGTTTTGTTAAAGATTCTGTCTCGTAGTAAAAGACCATGTCCGGATAACGATCATATCTGGCAATATGATGACATTCTCCGTCTTTCATTTCTATGTATGGATGATAATGAGGAATCGTGCGGTCTAAAAAAGCTTTTGCATGATAATTAATAAATCCCTGTGCTGTATCAAGTAAAAGAATAACCGTTTCACTGTTAATATAATCGGGGTAAATCGCTGCCATAGAATCATTAAAAACGCATTGTCCGGGAGTCTTTAGCCAGCAACTCCAACAGCCAATACAGGGTGTAATGGATCCCTGAGGAAGCTGGATGGTATGTAATGGTTCCCGGGGCAGATCTTGATATAGTCTCTGAATATTTTGATACAGGGTTTCGTCCTGATTTTTCCGCAAATCAAATAAGGTCTTCATTTTTTCCATCTCCAATTATTATGATTTATTTTTTTTTCGATTATACCTTAAAATCTTTTAATTTTGGTTTTTAAATCGAATATACCTGAAAAATCCGGTTCCCCGGAGCTTTTTTTCCAATATCTTTTCGCTTACTATAAGATAGTCAATAAACGAATAAAGATTACTGATAATCCAAGAAATAGTAGCTTAAATGCTATGTTATGACGAAAAGCGATCGCAAAAGGGTGGTACCCTAAGAGTTCGCGTAGGATCATATTAAAGGCCACAAATGGCGATGTGATCGCCGAAAGGGCCCATCCCGCCATAAAGGTCAGGGCATAGGCAACTGGTGTCAATCCAATCGCTGAAGCCTGAAGCACATTGCCTAAAACCGTAATCGTAGCTACCTGTGATATTCCAAAAGCGGCAAAGAATACCATTGATAAAATGATCGATGTAATTAAAAGAATGGTGCTTGTCTCTGCTATTCCAAGGAAGAAAGACTGAACATAAGATTGAAGTGGTGATAAAGAGATGGCCGCAGCCAGAATTCCAACCGTAAGAAAAAATACCATTTCATTAACCATCTGGATGATTCGCAGACGATAATTACTAACATCCTGCACCCATGTTTTTATATCTGTAACCGTATACAACCATACCATTCCGTAGGCTACACTAATAAAGCTGACTATATACATGATGCTGGAAAAGGGTATTATTCTTTCTCCAGCAAGAACAAGCATAAGCAAAAAGGCCAAATTGATTAAAAGCATCCGCAGCTTTCTTGCAGCCGTATGTGAGTGAATTTGTTCTTTTATTTCAATAGCCTGAAGTGATAAAGACAGCTTGTGTTGTCCTTTGCGATCCGATTTGTAGACGATAAGGCCCAGAAGGTAGATTCCTGCAGCATACAGCAAAGCATAGGGCATAAATGTTGCTAAACGTACTTCAGCATAAGTTACCGCAAGTGTTACTCCGGTAAAAAAAGGTGACCAAACCATACTGGAAACAAATCCTGTTGTGTAAGACCGTAAGAGAAAATCTTCCGGCAGCCGGCTTTCTTCCAGAATATCATGAACAACGCGAACTGAAACCATATTCATAACTGAACCCAGGGTAAATACGACTCCGGTGACTAACGCATAGAAGCTCTTTGGGCTCTCTGCATAGGCTTTAATATAATAGTTGAGTGACACTAGATAACCACCACGACGGATGGCTATTGATATAAAGGGCACAAGCATAAAAAGGATGACCAAAGGAATTACCATGGCAACTCCTGCAAAAATTCCGGCCAGAGGAATTTTGTAGAAAAAGGTGATGAAAGATGAAAGAGCCAAAAGACTTAAACAAAGAATCCGTGTAAACCGCCGGGCAAATAGCAGGCCGGAAATAAGCATCAGCCATGCCATAATATAACTGATGTGAAGAAAGACAGCACTCTCTATTATTTCGTTTATATAAACAAAACTTGTCATCATAATGGCTGTTATCATAAATAACTGTCGCACGATTGATTATGCCTCCTTTTTTTCCGATGACTACCAATTCCTTCTTGGGTATAAAAATCTGATAATCGTTACTGTTTCATCTCTTACATTAATCTTGTAAAAAACAATATGTTTTTCCACTATACGTTTACGCATCCCTTTTGCGGCAAAATGTTCATACGTTATCAGTGCATATTTATATCAAAAAAGCCGCTACTCTTAAGAAAGTAGCGGCTTTATATATATTCTTATGAATCCGACAATCCAAAGCCTGCCCCTACTCACTACTCAACTGTGACTGATTTGGCTAGGTTTCTTGGCTGATCGACGTTGGTTCCGCGGGCTACTGCTGTATAATATGCGATTAGCTGTAATGGTATGGCTGCTATTACCGGTACTAAAAAATCTTCCATGGTCGGAATATAGACCATCTGTTCTGCATATTTATGTGATGCTTCATCATCTGCTTGAGCGACTATGATTACTTTTGCTCCGCGTGCTCTAACTTCCTGGATGTTTGATATGGTTTTATCAAAGACACTTTTTTGTGTATTAATCGTAATGACCGGGGTTCCGTCTGTAATTAAAGCTAATGTTCCGTGTTTTAGCTCTCCCGCAGCATAGGCTTCAGCATGAATATAGGAAATTTCCTTTAGCTTTAATACACCTTCTAACGCTACGGCCCAGTCAAGTCCTCTGCCAAGATAAAATGCATCTGTCTCTTCTTTCAGATTTTCTGCAATTAGCTTATAGGACGGATTTTCAAGCACTTGTACAGCAAGGGAAGGAATACCACGTAGTCCTTCTACGTACCCGGCAATCTCTTCTTCCGATAAGGTTCCGATAAGTCCGGCAAAGTACAAGGCTAAGAGATATTCTGTAATTAACATTGTTGTGTAGGCCTTTGTCGAAGCGACTGATATTTCTGGTCCGGCCCAGATGTAAGCCACATAGTCGGCTTCTCTTGAAATAGAACTACCTACTACATTGGTCACAGCCAAAACTTTGGCGCCTTTGCTTTTTGAATGTCTTAGGGCAGCAATCGTATCCGCTGTCTCTCCTGACTGGCTAACTACAATTACCAAAGTCTTTTCATCAACCAACGGATCTCGGTAGCGGTATTCCGATGCAATATCAACTTCTACCGGAATCTTCATTGTTTTTTCAAAAATTGTTTTCCCAACAAGCCCGGCATGATACGCTGTTCCGCAGGCTACAATATATATTTTACTCCAATTTAAAACGTCTTCTTTTGAGATACCTAATTCCGGGAAATCAACGGTTCTTTCTTTCAGACGACCCCTTAAAGTATTCTTAAATACCTCAGGCTGCTCATAAATCTCCTTGAGCATAAAATGCTCATAGCCACCTTTTTCAGCAGCTTCTGAATTCCATGTGATTTCCTGCATTTTCTTAGAAATAATAACACCTTCGGCATCTTTAATCTTGATTTGATTCTTCGTAATAACAGCAAATTCACCATCTTCTAAGATATAGCACTTTCTTGTATGCCTTAGGATAGCTGGAATGTCTGAGGCAATAAAGTTCTCGTTTTCTCCGAGACCAACAACCAAGGGGCTATCTTTTCTTGCACAAAGAATCTTATCAGGTTCATCAGCAGTGATGGCACAAAGAGCGTATGAGCCATGCAAACGGCTTACAGCCTTATAAAAAGCAACTTCAAAATCACCATTTAAATATTTTTTCAGTAAGTGAACAATAACTTCCGTATCTGTTTCAGAATGAAAAACAAATCCTTCTTTTTCTAGTTCCTCTTTTAGTTCAAGATAATTTTCTATAATTCCATTGTGCACAACGGCTATATTACAGTCGTTGCAAAGATGAGGATGAGAATTTTCATCCGATGGTCTACCGTGAGTGGCCCAGCGAGTATGCCCGATACCAATCGTTCCTATTGGGTTTTCCTTTAACAATCGGCTTTCCAAGGTATCAATTTTTCCTTCGGCCTTCACATAACGAAGTTCTCCCTTAGAAAAAGTGGCAATGCCTGCAGAGTCATACCCTCTATACTCCAGCTTTCTTAAGCCTTCCAATAGAATTGGTGAAGCTTCATGATCACCTATATATCCAACGATTCCACACATATATTTATGATTCCCCCATATTTACGCACAAACTGTTTTCAGGCAATCTTTGTCACCAGAATTACTTCTGGCTTTTAAATTACCGCTATCGGTTAAACAGAAACCGGGAAGCATCCGCCGAATCTTCGATACACTTCCTCCTCGTCAACCTTTTCAGGTTCAGGCGCTTACAGTACTTCTTTTGTGCATTTATTTTTACTACTCTTTGCTTTTGTAAATGTTTTCCTGATCATCTCTTTGAAGTTGTTCTTCGTCTGTCTGGTATACATTATATTCCTTATTTTTATAGACATCCTCCTTTTTTGTCCGTTGACGCTCTCTTTGTGGCTGTCTGTGCGTCACATATACTTTATTTCTCGGAATAATAATAGCCGCCAGAATATATAACAAAATACCACTTCCGCCTGCTAAAGTAAAGATAATAAATAAAAGTCTGACAATGGTACCAGAAATCCCCAAAAATTCACCTATACCTCCACACACACCAAAGATAATCCGATCAGTATTGGACTTGTATAGCTGTTTCATTTTTTCACCTCCTTATTCACGCATTATTATGGATCTCGTTAAAACTGATACTGCCCTACTACTTCTACTTTAATCAAATTTGTCGTTCCTTTAGTACTTACCGGAATTCCGGCTGTTAGAATCACAAGATCACCATTAGTAATTAAATCTTTTGAAAGAGAGGTGTTAACTGCACTTTTGATCATTTCATCGGTTCCATGATTATGAGGAGTGATGATTGATTCTACACCCCAGATCATTTTAAGCTGTCTAAATACTTTTTCACTGGGCGTTGCTGCTATAATCTGGGCATTCGGACGATACTTAGAGACCATCCTGGCTGTGGATCCGGATGTGGTAGATGTAATAATGGCTGATGCATCAAGGTTTTTAGCGATTTTACAGGTGGCATTGGCAATGGCATCAGATACCGTATTTCTGACCGGCTCATTAATGAAGTCTCTTTTTGTTGTCAATAGTTCTTTTTCTATTTTCAAAGCAATCCGGTTCATCATCGCCACGGCTAATACGGGATATTTACCCGCAGCTGTTTCGCCGGAAAGCATAATCGCATCAGTTCCGTCAAAAATGGCATTGGCCACATCGGAGGCCTCTGCTCTGGTCGGTCTTGGATTCCTGATCATCGAATCAAGCATTTGGGTCGCAGTAATGACTGGCTTTCCGATCATATTCGATTTTCTGATGATCTTTTTCTGAGCGATGGGCACTTCTTCTGGAGGAATTTCTACTCCAAGATCTCCTCTAGCCACCATAACACCATCGGCAACCTCAAGAATCTCATCTATATTTTCTACACCCTCTGCATTTTCTATTTTTGCAATGATCGCCATATCACAGTTGGCCTGATCAATCAGCTCTTTTATCGCAAGAATATCTTTGGCTGAACGCACAAAGCTGGCAGCTACATAATCAAGGTCATGGGTGATTCCAAACTCAATGTCTGCAATATCTTTTTCAATTAAGGAAGGAAGATCGAGTTTTTTATAGGGAAGATTCACCCCTTTATTATTTGAGATCTCGCCTCCGGTAAGAACCGTAGCATAGACTTGATTGTTATCGATTCGGTTTACGACTAAATCAATGTTTCCGTCGTCAATAAGAATATGGTCTCCGGGAAATAAATCCTCGGCAATTTTTTCATAAGTCACAGAAAATCTGCAGGCATCTCCAAGTATTTTTTCAGGTGTCACGATCACATTCATGCCTGCGGTAAGAACCGTCTTAACTTCTTTAAATATCCCGGTTCTGATCTCCGGCCCCATGGTATCCATCATAATAGCAATGGTGCGACCTGTAGCCTTTTCAGCCTCTCTGATATTATTAATCATTGTTAAATGCGATTCATGTGTGCCATGAGAAAAATTTAGTCTCGCTACATCAAATCCCTTATTTATCAATTCCGTAAGAATCTCTATTTGACCACTAGCCGGGCCAATCGTAGCTACAATTTTCGTTTTTCTCATCTTCTCTCTCCTCACAGGTTTAAGATATTGGTCATATCCAGCAAAACAGGATCGATGTCTTTCTTGTTATGAAAAATGTCCTTAAAAGGTACCAGCACTTTTTCGCCGCCTTTTACGCCAATCATATGATCTTCACGGCTTCTTAATAATTCTTCTATCGCCCAGTAGCCCATCTTACTTGCCATTACTTTATCAAATGAGCTCGGCTGGCCACCTCTTTGAATATGACCCAGCACAGTTCTGTTAACACTCATCCCCAAATGTTTTTCCAGCGTCTTTGAAAATATATCAGAGTTTTCTACGCCTTCTGAAAGCACTATGATTCCGTGCGCTTTCCCCCTCTTAAAACCAGCCTTTAACTTTTCAGCACAATCCTGATAGGAAAATTCTTGCTCGGGTATCAAAACATCTTCGGCTCCTCCGGCTAAACCTGCCGTTAAGGCAATCCAACCAGAGTCCCGACCCATACATTCCACAACAAACGTTCGTTCGTGACTTGAGGCAGTATCTCTGATCTTATTAATCGCGCTGACCACAGTGTCAACCGCTGTATCAAAGCCAATTGTATAATCAGTACCATAAATGTCGTTATCTATCGTTCCCGGAATTCCAATAATTTTTACACCAAACTTACTCAGCTCATGAGCGCCTCTAAAAGAACCGTCTCCTCCGATTACCACCAGCGCATCCACTTCATTTTTTTCAAGGATAAAGCTTGCATATTTTTGTCCTTCTGAAGTCTTAAAGGATTCTGACCTGGCCGTTTTTAAGATGGTGCCTCCACGATGAATAATATCGGACACACTGGTTGTATTCATTTCATAATATGAATTATCCAGCAACCCCTGATATCCTCTTTCAAAACCAAGAACTTTGATTCCACTGTAAATGGCTGTTCTAACCACTGCACGTACAGCGGCATTCATCCCCGGAGCATCTCCTCCGCTTGTTAACAGGCCGATTTTTTTAATCATGTTCCCACACCCTTCATCACCTTTGGCTCGGTGCTTTTTGATTATTCTCCGGAAATAATTTTCCCGTGTTTTGTATATATTTCTGCTTTGCCTCTTATTTTCATAGCTGATGTCTGTTCAGTAAACTGCGCGATCAGAACTTCACCCTGATCAAGCTTTTCAGTATGATGAAGCTTCGTATCTTTTCCACGGGTCATTCCACTTAAATTTACCCCATTTTGCAAAGCTTTAATTACCACATAATCCGTATCATTGCTATTCGCCATAATATTTACTCTCCTTTTGGTATTTCTCTTCAAGAGCTTTAACAACCACTACAGGCACAAGCGTACGAATTTCCCCGCCTAAACAAGCCACATTTTTTATAATGGTTGAGCTGATAAAGGAATATTTGGCATCTGTCATTAAAAAGATAGTTTCTAATTCACTGTTTAATGTCCGGTTCATGGCTGCCATCTGCATTTCATATTCAAAATCAGAAATGGCTCGCAATCCCCGAATCAGAGCATGTGCATTTTTTTCAACCGAATAATCGGCAATCAGTCCTGAAAAAATATCAACCTCAACATTAGGCTCATCTTCAAAACATTTTTCCATTAGTTCCACCCGTTCTGCCGTTGAAAAAATTGTCGATTTATAATTATCATTCGCTACGGCTATAATCACTTTATCGAACAGTTTAAGTGAACGTTTTACAATATGAACGTGTCCGTTGGTCACCGGATCAAAGGTTCCCGGATAAATTGCTACTGTCTTTGACAAGATATGACCCCCTAATATGCATTAAAAATATTTACTTCCTTATTTATTCAAAAGAATAGTCAATATATTCTTTATACTTTTGCAAGTCTTTAAACAGATTCTCACCTGCACTCACGTTGCTTTCTTCAGGAAGAATCATATCTGTCAGGTGTCCCGGAAAGCGTAATAATACTCTGGTGCTGCCTTTGTTTCTTGAAAAAGTATCTTTTAACCTAAGTAACAGCTTGTTATCTTTAGGTTTTTTAACAAACTCAATGATCAGTTTTTTTCCCGTTTCAGGAATTGGATTTTCTTTTACCACAGGTTGTGACTCTTTTTTAATCTCCTTGATTCTTTCTGCAAAAAATTTTACGGCATCTTCCTGCAACTGCAGGGTTCCGACAATTTCAACAAAACGGCCTTCTCCAACTTGCTCATAGTATTTTTCAAGGGTATTGGGAAAGACTAGCACATCAATCTGACCTGAAAGGTCTTCCAAAATACAGTATGCCATAGTTTGACCTTTTTTTGTAGGCTTTCTTACCGCTTCGGTAAGAATCCCCGCTATTTTTGTTCTCATTCTATCACGCAATGCTGGCAGTTCAGAAATTTCGTACTCCATATGTTTCTTTAGTGTACTACTGTATTCATCTAGAGGATGGCCACTTACAT
>SKKY01000153.1 GCA_007123515.1 Clostridia bacterium | reverse complement strand
AGAGAATTGATGAAAAACTCGTATCTTCGCAGATATGCCGCACTTGTAACTTCGGCAAGTACCGGGGCTGTGATGAGAGACGATTTGTAAAGAATTACAAAAGAAAAAAAGAGAACGGGAGTTCAATGATTCATGGAGACTGATAAAAAGCAAAAAAAATCAGCCGAGCTGAAAAATCAGATAATATCCGGGCCACAGGTTGAAGCCTTAAAAATTGCGGCGGTTTATGGTTTTTTTGGTATGCTTTGGATTCTTCTATCAGACAGATTATTACTGTTTTTTACGGATGATCTTGTCCTATACTCACAGTTTCAAACCTATAAAGGTATTATTTATGTAGTTCTGACCGTGTTTTTGATTTACGTTCTTGTCTATAAAAGAACAAGGGTCATCAGCCGGTATTTTAACAGACTACAGGATACTGCTTTTATCGATCGTCTGACAAGACTGCCAAACCGGGCTAAGCTCTCCGAAAAACTTGATGTTATGATCGCTGATAAACAGAGTTTTTATCTGGTCTATTTAAATCTCGATGATTTTCGTATCATCAATGATACCCTTGGCCATTTAGCCGGAGACCGATTTTTGCAGCTGATTGCTGATGAACTTGGTGAATCATTAAGAAAAGAAGAATTTCTTGCCCGGATTGGTGGGGATGATTTTGGTATCATTATTCCCGGAACTGATTCGGAGGGTATCGATCAGCGAATTGAAGAGATAAAATCCGGAGTTAAAAAATATTGGAGCTCAGATAACCATCGTTTCTACGTGTCATTTAGCGTGGGTGTGATTCATTATCCAACCCATACCTATGACGCTTCTGAATTGCTTAAAAGGGCAAACATCGCCATGTATCAGGGAAAAAAGACCGGCAAAAGACAAACATTGTATTTTGAAGATGAGTATATGAGAAATGTGACAGAACACATTAATATGACAAACAAGCTGCAGGATGCGATTGACAGGGAGGAACTAACGGTCCATTATCAGGCGGTCTGTGAGCTAAGAACCGGAACAATCCGTGGAATGGAAGCCTTGGTACGCTGGCAGTCCGAAGAAGACGGTTTTATTTCACCTGATTATTTTATTCCCCTGGCAGAAGAAACCGGACAAATCTTTGAGATTGATAACTTTGTTTTCAAAGATGTGGTTGCAAGAAAAAAAGAACTTGAAAAAAATGGACTTCTGAATATAAGTATTGGTCTGAATCTTTCAAGTACCATTCTGATGAGTGATATCGCATTCCCTAAGTTCTTGAATAATTCTAAAAACATGGATTGTGATTATACTAAGCTTGTTATAGAAATTACCGAAACGGCAATTATTAATGATCTCGATGTTGCGATAGAAAGAATTGGGCAGCTAAAGTCTCTGGGTTTCAAAATAGCGCTGGATGATTTCGGAACGGGCTATTCTTCGCTAACGCATTTAAAAAGAATTCCGATTGATATGTTGAAGCTTGACCAGTCCTTTATTGAACAAATCATTGATAATGAAAAAGATGCCGTGATTATTGATTCTGTTATTTCTATGGCTCAGAATCTTGACGTCTTAGTGATAGTGGAAGGTGTCGAAAATGCTGAGCAGCTGGAATATCTTAAAAAATATGACAAAATCCGGGCACAGGGTTACCTGATGCACAGACCCGAAGAATTTGGGAAGCTTTTCCAAAAAATAGAGAGGGCTCATACCTAAAAAAATGCAAATAAAATAATCAGTCCTGAAAGAAGAATCTTCTTTCAGGATTTTTTTATTTTGTCAGCTAAGTATCTGTCAGACCTTTTTTATAGGTAAATCCGGAATTCACAGGGTGAAGGCATGAAGATTGACAGATATTTATTTTTTGCCACGCTGGCCATCATGATCGGTATTGCTTTGAGCTGGCAGGTGCATACGGGCTTTCTGGTCGCAGGCATCATGGCTTTGATGGCAGGACTGGTCATTAAAAGTCCTGATCGTTTTCCGGTTTATGTAGCCCTGTTACTGTTTTGCCTGGTTATTGGATGTATATATAGTGCCAGTCATCTTGAAAAGACGGATCCTGAATCTCATCAGGAGACCTTACTGATACGGGTTGAAGAGCAAAAAGGACAACGCTATATTGCCAGAATTCTTGAGAGTCAGTCAGGTACACTGATGAAAAAAAAGATATGGGTATCTTCCCGTCATGCTATGGACATAGGAAAACGTTACCGGGTCACCGTTGAGTTTGATTCATTTAATGGACAGCGAATCCCGAATGGTTTTAATGAAAATACTTTTTACTTGAGTCATCAGGTTTATTACAAAGCCCATATCACAGGTGCAGTGCAGGAAATAGCTGCGGTCGACGCCTACGGGAGATTGCTGCTTTTTAGAGAACAGCTGCTTGAAAAAAATGATGCCTTGTATAAAGATAAGGCTCAAAGTTTTGTCCGGGCGATCATCTTCGGAGATAAAAGCCTGCTTGATCAAGAACTTAGCGGGGCCTTTCAGGCACTTGGTCTGTCTCATTTACTCGCCGTTTCCGGCCTTCATGCCGGCATCATTGCAGCGATAATCTACCGGTTGTGCATGTCGGGGGGATTTTATCTAAGAAATTTTGCGGTCATCGCAGTCTTGGTTCTTTATGCTTTTTTAGCCGGATTTAGTCCTTCAGTTAACCGGGCAGTCCTTATGTTTATCCTGGCCGTTATTGGGAAATGTACATTACGATACCTAGATCCATATACCATCATCGCAACGAGCGCTCTCTGTCAGATCCTTATTAATCCCTTTGTTATTTTCTCAGTCGGATTTCAGCTTTCGTATACCACACTCTTATCAATCATCGCTATCTCAGAAAAAATAACAATTCATACAGAGAATTTGCCGAAATGGAAAGAGTATGTACTAATTGGAATCAGAACTTCTGCAGCGGCAACCTTTGGCAGTGCGCCGATCGTATTGTACTACTTTAATAAGCTTCCCTTTATCGGCATTCTGATGAATCTGATCTACATTCCGATGTTTTCAGTACTTACCTTTATAGCGATTGCCGGGCTTCCTTTAGCCTGGTTCGAGATATCTCAGGCAAAACCTCTTTATGATTTTGCATCGTACTGTTTTAACAAAATTCTGCAGACTACAGAAAAACTGGCAGATTTGGCAGGCATCATAAATCTGTCAATCTCATCTCCGGCTGTTTGGGAACTGATGCTGTACTACGTTCTTTTATACCTAGTGGTTTGCAGGAAAAAACCAGATCGAAAGCTACTCCTGTCTGTGCTAATCGTGCTCCTGATATCCATACCGCTTCAAAAAAAATGGGAGTTTACAGTACTTGATGTCGGACAAGGTGATGCCCTGTATATCAATACCCGAAATGAAAAAATCATTGTGATCGATGGCGGTCCCTGGGGCAGAGAGGTGGAATCATTTCTTAACAGCAATGGAATTAATCGACCGGATATCTATCTGTTGAGTCACCCTCACCATGATCACAGTAACGGATTGTTGTGGCTTATGGAAAGAAAGCCTCCAAAAGTACTGATGGTTCCGAAAGGATGTACCGAACCAGCGCAAGAGCAGTTGGTGGAAATGGCTTTGGCAAAAAATGTTCGTGTTATTGAGCTGTATGCAGGAAAAAAATTTTCATTGGATCAGACAAGTTTTACTGTTCTGTCTCCGGAGAAAGGCAGGTACTATCGCAATGTCAATAACCAGTCATTGGTTCTTTTAGTCAGTTATCGTAACCAGCAGATACTGTTGACCGGAGATGCTGAAAAGGATGTGCTTGAAAGGCTGCAAATAAAAGTGCCAATTGATTTGCTAAAAGCACCTCATCATGGAAGTAATACAGGAGCCTCGACGCTGTTTTTTAGCCGGCATCAGATAAAAAAAGCGGTTATTCCTGTCGGAGAGCGTAATCGTTACGGTCATCCAGGAGAAGCCTTTATGGGCAAAATGGAAAAACATAACATCAATGTAGAAAGGACCGATCACTCGGGAAGTGTTTCATATATTATCGACAGAAACGGTGCCTGGAAAGTAAAAAAGATTATAGAATAGACTAAAAAAAAACAGATGAAAGTGATATAATCAGTTTGAGGTGATGATCTTGCAGAGAAAAATTATAATCATGGTACTATTATTACTGATATTCCCGAATGCAGTACTGGCTATGCCACCAATAGCTGAAAATGATCTTGACAGTTATGTTCTGATCGACAGGGCCTCCGGGCATGTGCTTCTTGAAAGTAAAAAAGATGAACCTGTACATATAGAAGGAGCCACCAATCTTCTTACATCGATAATAGCCATTGAAGAAGGTGATCAAAGCAGAAGGGTGACCATCGGAGAGAACCCGCCAAAAGTCATGGGAACTAAGGTCTATCTTCAGGAAAGAGAAAGAATTCAGCTTTCTGAATTGGTTAAGGCTGCTTTAATATACTCTGCAAATGATGCAGCACTGGCAATTGCTGAACAAATATCCGGATCGGATGCGCAATTTGTTGAAAAATTAAATACCAAAGCCAGAGAGATTGGTTGCGAGGATACGGTCTTTACAAACTCTTTTGGACAAAGAGATTCCAGGCATGTCACTTCGGCCTATGATCTGGCCTTGATGGCTCAGTATGCTATGGGCAATGAAACCTTTACCGAATATGCCTCGATTAAAAGCTTTAACTGGTCGGGGGCTAGCTGGCAGGCACTGATTACCAACCGGAATATCCTGATCGATGAATACCCCGGAATAGAAGGCGTGATAGCCGGAACCAGAGGTAACCAGGAAAGAATTGACCTTATTCTTAGTTATCAGGATGAGGATCATGATTACATTTTAGTGATGACCAATGCTGATGTGGAAAAAGTATTTGATATTGCCACACAAACGCTGCAATATACGGCTGAAAATTATGAGATGGTCCGGGTGGTAGAGGCAGAAACACCGATTATCAACTTTACCACTAATGACGGAAGTCCTTTTAAGGGATTAAGTCAGGAGGCCATTAGCATCCCTATCGAACGGGGAACCGAATATGAGATCACTAAAGAATTTTTTATCAATGAAATAAAAAGACCGGTCAAAGAGAATGAAACAATCGGTGAAGTAGTCTACTTTATTAACGGCAATGAGCTTGAAAGAATGAATGTCATTTCGGATACACAACTTTCAAGACAGTATGGTTACTTCCAGTTATTTATCTACGCTTTTGCTCTTCTTTATGCGATACAGATTGCCTACCGGATCCATAAAATGAAAAGAAAGCCGAGAAGAAGATGATTGCACAGGTCGCACAGGATATAAAAGAGAATAAGATTCGTGGTCTCTACTATTTTTACGGAGATGAAAAATATTTAGCGGATTACTATTTACAAAAAATTGAAGAGCAGGTGATCCCAGAGAAGATCGACGGGATTAATTATGAACATTACAGCTACAGGGATATGGGGCTGTCTGCGCTGGTAGCCGCTGCCAATACGATGTCCTTTATGGGTGATAAAAAATTAATCGTAGTCAGAGATGCGGAATTGTTAAGCAAGGAAAAAATGATCAGCGCTCAGGCTTTGGCTACTTTTGAGAATTATCTAAAGGAACCGAATCCTTCCACAGTTATGGTGTTTTTAGGTGAAACTGAAGCGAAAGCACTGGCAAAAAACAAAGTGGCCAACGCTATAAAAAAATCTTCATCGGCCCGATTGATTCAGGCCGGTAAGCTAAAGGGAGCGGAATTAAAACGGTGGGTCAGAGAAGAAGTCAGTCATAAAGGACTTTCAGCGAGTCCGGATGTGATTGAGCGGCTGGTACTGATTGCCGAAAAAGGACTCTATAATCTTCAAAACGAACTTGAAAAAATTGCAGTGGGCAATGATACCGGTGTAATCACGAAAGAAGACGCAGACAGTGTGATTAGCTATACGCCGGAAGGTAAGATATTTGAGCTTGTCGATGCGGTCATTACCAAAAACGGAAAGAAAGCCTTACACCTTCTTGATGAATACCTTGGAGCCGGAGAGCCGGAATATATGCTCAGGGCCATGCTGATCAGTAGTTTTCGCAGACTGCTGATTATAAAGGATGCACTTGCGGCCGGATATATGAAGCCGGTTTTCCGGACCTACCTGGATACGAGTTCAGACTTTTTAATTGATAAGTCCGTCCGACAGGTACAAAAAATAACCGCTTCAGAGCTTGAGGCGGTTTACCGGGAGCTTTATGAGCTGGAGTTTCTCTCAAGAAACAGCCGTCAGGATTCTAAAAAATTATTACGTGATTGTATCGTTAGAGTATCATTTTAGATGATGCAGACATTAAAAAAGCACCTTCGCTGATCTATTGATCAAGAGGTGCTTTTTACCATGTATACCATGTTATTTTGCCATCGCGTTTAACTTTTTAGTCAATGCAGATTTTTTGTTTGAAGCAGTTTTCTTATGAAGTAAACCCTTAGCGGCAGCTTTATCGATCTTCTTTATCAAAGTAGGTAAGAAGTTTTTAGCGTCTTCAACTTTTTCAGAGGCTAAAAAACCTTCGAATTTTTTAATCGTATTTTTAAGACTCGTTTTTTGCATTTTATTTTGCAAGTTGCTCTTTTTTGACTTTTTAGCTCTTTTGATTGCCGATTTAATGTTTGCCATTTCGCAGACACCTCCTTTTGCTATAACGGACTAAGTAAATAGTACAATTTTTTTCTACACTTTAGTTTAACAGAGCTTTGCGAATAATTCAAGATTACTTTAAAAGAATTAATGCGAAAAAGCGAATAATATTGTAAAATAGGAATCGAGATTATTAGGTATGGGAGAATTACATGCAGGAGTCAAATCAGGGCATTTTAAAAGCAACCGGAATTATCATGATCGCGATGTTTGTCTCAAGAATTCTTGGCTACGTGCGCGATGTGGTTATCTATACCATGTTCGGACAGAATTACTATACCGATGCCTACAATGCAGCGTTTTCTGTCCCGGATCTGCTGTACTACCTTTTAGTCGGTGGTGCTCTTAGTTCAGCCTTTATTCCCGTTATTTCCGGATATATCGCTAAAGATAATAAAGAAGAAGCCTGGCATGTCGTCAGTACCGTTTTTAATATTATCATAATCATGATGCTTTTGGGAATTACGGCAGGATTTATTTTTACAGAGGAGCTAATCTATTTATTGGTGCCGGGATTTAATCAGGAAAGTCTGGCACTTACGGTAAGCTTAACCAGGATTATGTTTGCCCAGAGTTTCTTTATGGCTTTAAATGGAATTATTCAGGGCGTCCTGCATTCAGATAAACATTTTCTTTCGCCGGCTATCGGCTCGGTTTTATATAACATCGGTATCATCTTCATTGGTCTATTCTTTGCCCAGTGGTTTGGGATCGCTGGTTTTTCAATTGGTGTTGTCGGAGGATCGATATTAAATTTCCTAGTACTGCTTCCGGCCCTAAAAAGAACAGGTATCCGCTATTATCCCGAAATTAACCTGAGACACCCTGGTGTAATCAAACTTTTCAAATTGATAATCCCTGTTCTTGTCGGATTGTCAGTGACACATTTAAATCTTCTTGTGACCCAGAATCTGGCTTCGCAGCTTCCCCAGGAAGGGATGATTTCCGCTCTTCGAGCTTCACAGAGAATCAGCATGCTGCCAATTGGGATTTTCGGACTAGCGATTGCCGTCTCCTTTTTCCCTTCACTGACCAGCTTTGCAGCCAAAAATGAGCGCGGAGAATATATAAAACTGCTGAGCTTAGGACTGCGGACGATTGTGTATATAACACTGCCATCAGCGATTGGGATTGCAGTGTTAAAAACTCCGATTGTCCGGGCCATGTTTCAGCAGGGTAACTTTACCATAGCCAATACCGAAGCGACTGCCTATGCACTGATGTTCTATACGATTGGAATCGTCGGATATTCAGCTCAGGCCCTCTTATATCGATCGTTCTATGCGACAGAAGATACAAAGACACCGGTAATTATCGGTGTCACCACCATGACGATCAATATTATCCTTAGCCTGATTCTGATCCGTTATTACGATCATGGCGGACTGGCTCTGGCTCATTCAGTAGCGGGTCTCCTTAATATGGTGATGCTGCTTGGAGTCATCAAGCTTCGTTTTGGACTGATTGACGGGAAAAATATCCTGAAATCCTTTACAAAAACCAGTCTATGCTCAATAATAATGGGAATATCAGTTTATTATACGGCGTTGCTTTTTGAAAATCAGTTTGGGATTCTTACCAAACAAATGCAAATCTCTCAGGTCGTTATAGCAACCCTAACAGGAGCATTGATTTACTTTATTCTTACATCATTAGCTAATATGGAAGAGGCTAGAATTGTAAGAAATCTCATACAAAGAAAGCTAAAAAGAACTTAAACAAATGGAGGGTACTTTTCTTGAAACAAGAAAATATTAGAAATTTTTCAATCATTGCCCATATTGATCATGGGAAATCCACACTGGCAGACAGAATACTTGAATACACCGGAGCCTTAACCAAACGCGAGATGCAGGAACAGGTTCTTGACAACATGGAACTTGAAAAAGAACGCGGGATTACGATTAAATTGCAGTCGGTTCGTCTGAACTACAGAGCTGATGACGGAGAAGACTACATTTTAAACTTGATTGATACACCGGGTCATGTCGATTTTACCTATGAAGTGTCAAGAAGCCTGGCCGCCTGTGAAGGGGCCCTGCTGATTGTTGATGCCGCTCAGGGTATAGAAGCACAAACCCTGGCTAATGTGTATTTAGCGCTTGAAAATAATCTGGAGATCATACCTGTCATTAATAAGATTGATCTTCCGAGTGCTGAACCGGAAAGAATTAAAAAAGAAATTGAAGATGTGATCGGTCTTCCTGCTGAAGATGCCATATTGGCTTCAGCAAAGGAGGGCACCGGAATAAAAGAAATTCTTGAATCCATTGTCAAATTGGTGCCACCACCATCCGGTGACAAGGATAAGCCCTTGCAGGCTCTGATTTTTGATTCATACTATGATTCCTATCGGGGAGCCATCTCCTATATCAGGGTCTTTGACGGTGTTTTAAAAAGAGGGTCCGATATGCAGATGATGTCAACCGGACGCAGTTTTAATGTTACCGAGTTGGGCATATTAACCCCTGCCATGAAAAATGTGGAGGCTCTCTATCCCGGAGAAGTTGGTTTTGTCGGCGCTAGTATAAAAAATGTAAAAGAAACCAGAGTTGGTGATACGATCACCAACAAAAAAAATCCGGCACCGTTAGCATTACAGGGTTATAAAAAAGCAAACCCTATGGTCTATTGTGGACTATATCCGATCGATAACAACGAGTATCCGGAATTACGTGATGCCCTTGAGAAGCTGCAGTTAAATGACGCCGCGCTAAACTTTGAGCCGGAATCATCCAATGCCCTTGGCTTTGGTTTCCGCTGTGGTTTTTTAGGCTTATTGCATATGGAGATTATTAAAGAACGGATCGAACGGGAATTTTCGATCGATATATTGACCACCGCTCCAAGTGTTGTCTATGAAGTGTATAAGACAGATGGAGAAATGCTTCGCATTGATAATCCGGATAATCTGCCCGATTTGCAAAAAATCGAATTTATTAAAGAGCCTTATGTATCAGCCACGATCATGGTTCCAAAAGACTTTGTCGGAACCGTAATGGAACTGGCTCAGGATCGTCGCGGTATCTTTCTTGATATGGAATACATTGCTGAAACCAGGGTTAAACTTAAATATGAGATTCCTCTAAATGAAATCATATTTGATTTTTTTGATCAGATCAAAACAAGGACAAAGGGGTATGCATCCCTTGATTACGAGATGAAGGATTACAAGGCTTCAAAGCTTGTTAAGCTCGATATTCTCGTTAACGGAGAAGCCATTGATGCCTTGAGTGTTATTGCTCACAGGGATAAGAGTTACCAGCGTGGCAAAGCGCTTGTTGCAAAATTAAGAAAGTTGATTCCGCGCCAGATGTTTGATGTTCCGATTCAGGCAGCCGTGGGTGCTAAGATTATTTCCCGGGAAACAGTAAAGGCGTATCGTAAAAATGTTCTTGATAAATGTTACGGTGGTGATATCAGCCGTAAGAGGAAATTGCTCGAAAAACAAAAGGCCGGTAAAAAGCGGATGAAGAATGTTGGAAATGTAGAAATTCCTCAGGAAGCGTTTATGGCCGTATTAAGTTTGGATGAGGATTAAAATGGTCTCATCGCTCTATGTACACATCCCGTTTTGTCGGAAAAAATGCAGGTATTGTGATTTCATAAGTTTTGAAGAGACAGAATCAGTTTATAAGGCCTATGTAGATGCCCTTAGAAAAGAGCTGGCGTACAAAAAAAAAGAAGCCATGAGCGGTCGCCTGAAAACGATCTTTATCGGCGGCGGGACACCGACTGTTCTTCCTCTTGTTCTTTTTGAAAAGCTCCTTGTGGCTATAAAAAATCATGTTGATTTCGAAGACGATTATGAATATACGATGGAAGCGAATCCCGAAAGCCTTTCAGCAGAGCAGTTAGCACTTATGAAACAATACGGAGTGAATCGCCTTTCTTTGGGCGTGCAAAGTTTTGTTCCGGAAACCCTGGAATTTTTAGGAAGAGCACATTGTGCGCAAAAGGCAAAAGAGGCTTTTTTAAAGGCCCGGGCTGCAGGGTTTTCTAATATCAGCCTTGATCTGATCTACGGTATTCCCGGTGAAAGTATGGATCAATGGCTTGATACGCTTAATCAGGCGCTGGCTCTTAAGCCGGAGCATCTGTCCCTGTATCAGCTTAAAATAGAGGAACATACGCCTCTTTATCAAAAATATGAGGTTGGTTTGATTAATGAGTTTCCGGATGAACAGGCAGAAGAGGTTTACCAATTAAACATAAAGGCGCTTTTGCAAGCTGAATATAGTCACTATGAGATTTCCAACTTCGCAAAGCCTGGTTACCAATCAGCCCATAACCTAGTCTACTGGAACTATCAGCCGTATCTTGCCGCAGGTTTTGGCGCCGTCGCCTTTTTTGGAACGCACCGGGAAGAATTTGCCGGTTCGTTTACGGAATATTGCAACATACAGGCATTTACAAAAGATTCTTTTTCTAAGGAGCATCTAACAAAACAAGAGCAGATCTGCGAGTACCTGATTATGAATCTGCGTAAAACGGATGGCTTTGCGCTTGATGATTTTGAAAAAAGATATAAAGAGTCCTTTTTGAAAACATATCGTAAACAAACTGAAAAAATGATCAGCCAGGGACTGGTGGTCATCGAAGAAAAGCGCGTCTTTCTTACAAGTAAAGGACGTTTGCTTGGAAACCTGGTATTTGAAGAATTTATCGTCTAAAGGT
>SKKY01000140.1 GCA_007123515.1 Clostridia bacterium | reverse complement strand
TGAAAAAGTATGACTTTCCGATAAAGCTCTGGTATATCCTTCGGTAATCTCGGGTGGACAAAAGCAAAGGGTAGCGATTGCCAGAGCACTGGCCATGCATCCGAAGGTCATGCTATTTGATGAACCTACATCAGCATTAGATCCGGAATTGGTTGGAGGTGTTCTTCAGGTTATGAAAGATCTGGCCAACGAAGGTATGACCATGATGGTTGTAACACATGAAATGGGCTTTGCCCGGGAAGTGGCCGATAGGGTGATTTATATTGATGAGGGCGTTATTGTAGAAGAAGGTACGCCAGAAGAAATATTTGAGAATCCGAAAGAGAGAAGAACTCAAGAATTTCTAAGTCAGATTTTTTAGAAATTTTTATAAATAAGTAAAAAAATTAATAAATCTTTCATAGTTTTATGATAAAATGTTTCCTGTTATGAATATTTCTCAGGAAATATTTTCATGTAAAGAATATGAGGAGGTATGTCGTTGAAAAGAATTGGGTTATTTTTATTAGTTAACATTTTAGTACTTACTACAATTGTGGTTATTACATCAGTTCTTGGCGTAGGTTCCTACATTACAGAGTATGGAATTGACTATTCAAGTCTGCTTGTTTTCAGTGCTATAGTCGGTTTTTCCGGTTCGTTCATATCGCTAGCGATATCACGCTGGATGGCCAAAAAAATGATGAATGTCAGAGTTTTGGATCCAAAAGGAAATTTAAGTCCTGTTGAAAGAGAAATCGTGGATCAGGTTCATCGTATGGCAAGGAATTCCGGAATTGCTGTTATGCCTGAAGTAGGTATTTACAACTCGCCGGAGGTTAATGCTTTTGCTACCGGACCCACAAAAAATAAAAGTCTGGTGGCTGTATCAGCAGGTTTGCTGCAGTCATTAGATCGTGATGCAGTAGAAGGTGTCTTAGCTCACGAGGTGGCTCATATCTCAAACGGTGATATGGTAACGATGGCCTTGATTCAGGGTGTTATAAATACTTTTGTTGTTTTCTTATCAAGAGTCGCAGCTTTTGCGGTATCAAGATTTGTTGATGAGAAAATGGCCGGATTGGTTCATTTTCTGGCGATCATTATTTTCCAGATCCTTTTTGGAATCCTTGGAAGTATCGCTGTAATGGCGTTTTCAAGACGCCGGGAATTCAGAGCTGATCAGGGCGGAGCCGATTTAGCAGGAAAAGACAAGATGATTACGGCCCTGGAACAGCTAAAGCGAAATGTCAGAATGGTTCAGACAGATAAAGAGTCAATTCAGACGTTTAAGATTAACGGTGGACCGAGTAAAATGATGAAATTGTTTTCGTCACACCCGGATCTTGATGACAGAATCAGAAGTCTTCGCAATTAAAAGGTAAAACGATAAAAAGAAGCTCTCTTTGTTATAGTCTTGTTCGGCAAAGATGCCGGACAAAGATTACAAAGAGAGCTTTTCTTTGTTCCAGTTCCATTTAATAAGATCCTCTTTTAATTCCGGAAGAAGGTTAACTTGCTCGGTTTCTTCCGGTGTTACCCACTGGTATGATAGGTGTTCGGGAGATAGCTGAACCGTTGTATCGTCTGCGATGCAGTGATACGTTATTCCTATTACCTGAGTATCAGTTTTTTTCATAAAACTCCAAACAAAAAGAGGATGACTAACGGTAACGCTGATTCCTGTTTCCTCTTTAATCTCTCTGGCTAACGCTTCCGCAGGGCTTTCTCCAAAGCCAATACCTCCTCCGGGAAGCTCCCAAAAGCAATCATTGTTTTTCCCGTGTGGGATTTTTTGAACAAGGAGAAACCGATCATTATAAAAAATAACACCTTTGACAGACAGTCTGATAGTATTTGACATAGAGCACCCCTTTTAAAATCGTTGATGTTTTTAATAGTAGCTCTTTTTATTAAATATTACAATATCCGGGTAAAAGCAATTATTAGAAAGAAGGGAAATCATTTGAAAACAATGTTAAAAAGTTCGTTAACAAAAAAAAATATCCTGAAATTACTAGGCCTGATTGCTTTTATTATTATCTTTATTAATTTGCAGCGTCAGTATACCAATGTTGAGCCTGAAGATATTCAGAATTTTATTCAGCAGTTTGGAATTTATGCGCCGCTATTTTTTTTAGGCATCTCATTTATCCGACCGTTGGTTTTTTTCCCGTTGACTGTTTTTTATCTGGCAAGCGGACTTGCTTTTGGTGCCTTATTGGGCGGATTTCTTTCTTTAGGAAGTGCTCTGATTGGTGCTTTTGTGGCTCATTTTATAGCCAATAAAGTAGGCATTGATTTTTTCCCTATGAAATGGAAAAGCCGGATTTGTGCCATTCAGCATAAAATAGAAAAAAAAGGTCTTAGAAATATGATTTTTGTGAGATTTATACCGCTGATTAGTTTTGACCTGATCAGTTATGCGGCCGGACTGGCTCATTTGAAACTTTCAAGCTATATGCTGGGGACCATGATTGGTATAGCACCGAGAGTGTTTGCCTATTCCTATGTAGGTGCGAATATTATCGATACCAGTGATCCGAGGTTTATTGCATCGATGGTTATTCTTCTGGTTATCTTTATTGTTCCGTTTGGAATTTATCAATATATGGAGAGAAAAAACAATAATAATGAAGACAAGGGAGAAAAAAATAAAGATGAAAAAGAGAGATGCAGAGATGAAGCATGATCATGTTCCGGAAGAGATGTGGAAAGAGTTGGCCATTGATTTTGCAAAACGGTGGTTGTCTCATGATGGCTTATGGTTTCAGGCCGTTGAACAGGAATATGGCCTGGATAAAGCCATAGAGATTGATATAGTAGCCTGGAAGAGGCAAACGCAACTTGAGGCAGCAAGAATTATGAAACTATTGGACATGCAGGAAGGTGGAGGCCTTAAAGCACTGGAAAAATCGCTGGCTTTTAGAATGTATGCTTTTATTAATGAGCAAAGCACAGTGTGGGTGGATCAGCATACACTGGAGTTTTACATGGATACTTGCAGAGTGCAGGCAGCCCGTGAAAAGAAAGGAATGTCATTTTTTCCTTGTA
>SKKY01000046.1 GCA_007123515.1 Clostridia bacterium | reverse complement strand
GGTCATATAGCTCTTCTTCTATAACATTCTCTAAAGTAAGATGTCTGTGCACTCTTACCTCCCCTGCTCTTTCGTAATCGGGTCGATCCGGAGGCTGCAATTCTGCTTCTTCTGAAAGAATACCATTAGAATATCTTCTCAGGTACATCCTTTCAACCGTAATCCCTTCCTGACCCGGAAACATTTGCGTCGATGATATAAATACGCGGTCTCTGTTATCAATACTGGATATAACCTGTAAAAGACCATAATACCGGGTTCCAAAATGAGCCATATTGATTGCATTACGGTCGCTGCTTATGGACGTGCCGTCTTCTGTCAAGGTAATATAATAATGAATTTGTGATTCTGTACCAACATCCTCGTAAAATTCCTCCGTATTATGCGTCTCTTTAGGGCCCGAACCACTGCCTCTCTCATCACGACTCATGATATGCCACTCTGGCTCTAACGTAATCGGGACGCTTACCTTCGCGCTAAAAACACCTTTCGATATTTCTTCAGCAGGTAAAGAAGAAAACTCGCTTTGTCCTTCGAGCCTGTAATGCAGATGCACCTGTGCCTGTTCTGTGATTTCTTTGATTTGCCATTCAAAAGCAACCTGAGCCTCTTCACTTTGCGGATCAGAAACTGTGACATCGGTATTTACATATCCCAACCAACTCTGCTCTTTTTTTATTTCATTTAACGTGTTTCTTATATTACCTGTTTGACTATTTACCATACTCATCACATGATCTTGCGTTGAAGAAAGTGATAAAATATGGTTCTCAAGATGATTGATTTTTGACATAAGACTGAGATTGATAAATAAACTAATGCTCAATCCTATCACAACAAAACTTTTAAAAAACTTCATATGTATCCTCCGCTGTTTTTTTATCAGGGTAAGCTTATCACAGTAATAAAGAATGATACTATAAATATTTTTTAAACATACTATTAATTTTTATTGTTTTCTGTGACCCATAAAAAATCCAGGCCAGTCATCCTGGTATTTGAATAGATTGATAAGAATGTATAAAGCCGCTGTAAAGAAACCCAGAATCATCATTAATACGATCCAAATAACTGCTACCGGGACTTTTTCTTCACGAAAGGCAATCCACATCGAAAACAAAATAAAACCTACATACAAATCAACCAATGAAACAATACCCCAGGGGTTTGAAAGAATCTGAGCCCCATCCTTACTAAAATCTCCTATAATAAATCCATAAGTAATGACGGCCGTCATGGCCAATAGTCCTAACGCAGAAATTATTTTAGCTAGTTTCATATGGAATCGCCTCCTTTTTGTATATGTTCACGACTGATATGCTTTCTTTTAGAATATCTTTCTTTAATTTCCGGGGCCTTATTACTCTAACCTGACTTCCCATACTCAAAATCCAGGCCTTTATTTCCGTATACCCCTTCATCTTAGCCTCAAAGAGAATGGTTTTTTCGTCAATTTCTGTAATTATCTGACCAGGAAAAATCATACTTTCTTTAACGATTTCACTGCAAGGATAATGTATCTCAAGCTTTATAGACATAGGTTCATCATTAAAAATTCCGATCGATTTCTCGAGCACCTCATTAAAGTCAAAAGGTCTGATAAAAGAAAATTTATCAGGTACTATTTCATAGTTAATAATCCTCGAAAGTTTAAAAAACCGTATTGCCTTCGCCTGATGACAATAGCCATAAAAATAGCTGGCGCCTTTGTAGTCGAAAAGACCATAAGGGTCCACCATCCGGCTTCGGATTTCGGGACCTTTCTCTTTAAGCGATTTATATGTAATCTGCACTTTGTTTTTCTTCGTAATAGCAAGGTTTAAAGAATGCCAGATACTCTTTTCCGCTTTCATTATCTCCGGACTTCGGTAAGCCGTCTTATTATGATAACTGACATCCGTACAGTCTTCCTGGGCAGCTATCATTTTTCCGCAGAGCCTGTCAAAAGCACCGGAATAATGATACTGTCCATTTCGAATATTCTCAGAAGCCATTTTAAGGGCAACCATTTCTTCAGCAGAAATAGTAAACAGGTTGACATAATGTTGCTGATCAACATAGTATCCGCCATAACGACCTCTTTCCGATGAGATATACATACCGGCTTTTTCAAGATCCTCTTTATACGTTTTAATGATCCTCGGACTGACTTCAAGCTCCCTGGCAATATCTGAAATGCTGATCTTACCTCTGGAAAGAATTAAAAAGTACATATTCAGCGCATTTGATATTTTTGACATATCGGTCCCCCCCTATTTATTTCGGCTGTGATATTTAAAATCAAGCTCAAGGCTGCTGTCCTGTCCGGTTTTAAAGGATCGGTTCCCGATTCTTACTAGTACATCTTCCTTACCCTCATGGCTTATCAGAAAACGGTCCGATAAGATAAAAATAGCCACCACTTCGTCTATCGCTTCCTGATACAAGTCCATAAAGCCATGGGTTCTCGGATGTTTATCATCCCAGGGCATATGCCATTCCTTTTTCTCTGTGTTTAAATAATCAAGTTGCTTATCGATTTGTAACGGATAAATGTTTGATGCGATATAGCCGGCAATTGTGCTCCACCCAGATAAAGATTCAAAAAATTTATACTTAAAACCCCCGGGGTCTTTTAAAAAATCATAGGTATCCCGCATATCCCGGATCGCTTTTCTGATCTCCGCGCTGCTGATTTTTTCTTTATATACCGTAGAAATTTTTGAAGAAAGCCAGGGCGCCAGTATGTTTGCCTCTGCTTCCGAAACAGTAATCAATTCGGAAACATTTTCCTTATGAGCGGTTTCAAGAAACATCACATCGATGGCTTTTTCTAAAAGAAAATGTTCACGTAAAGACTGTAGTTTTTCTTTTTTTGTACTGTTTTGTGCAGGAAATCCCGTCCAATAATAAATAAAAGGGTGGGTAAACGCATCTAGTATATAATGTGTCAGATACCCGCAATAGTAGGCAAGAGATATCTCAGGATTTTCTGAGTCCTCCAGCTTTTCCAACATAGTAAGAAAAAACATCCCGGCTGAGTGTTTATGCATTTCTGATCC
>SKKY01000043.1 GCA_007123515.1 Clostridia bacterium | reverse complement strand
GTCCGCTATTTCCCTGATAAAATTTGCCACCTCATAAGCTTGGTTAGGAACGCTATGTAATTCTTTAATTTTAACATAGATTTCTTTTAGCACATGATATTGTTGCCTTCGCATCTCCATATATTCTATATAATACCTGTTTTCCTGAAAAAAAGTATTATTCATATTATCGTAAGCTTGTTTTATCCCGACAGAGATATGTTCTTCTAAAGACTCAAGGCATTGTTTTGAAGGGCCTGATTTATCTTCATTAAGCAGGGTCTCCGACATAAAGGTTAATAATATTTTTATTTCCTTTTCTATTATTCGCTGCATGTTTTTTATTTCTTTTGTATTCCCTGGAATAAAAAGATTAAAAAGAATTCCTGTTCCTCCGCCAACGATCAGCAAAAGAGCTCCATTTCCGACCACTTCAAAAGTCATTTGACCCTCAAGCAAATAATGCGTGGCTAATACCGCATTAATTGGAACGGCCTCATACATATTGAAATAATAAGAGATCGCGACAAAAAAAAGCAAAAAGATTCCAAAAGAAAATGGATTATATGAAAACAATGAAAATACGGCCCATGCAATGACTGCAGCCAAACCAAAAACAACCATTCTTTTTAAAGCCACTTCCATTGTTTCTTTTTTAGTATCCTGTAATGTCAGAAGTGTCACAATCCCTGCTGAGATAGCATAGTTGAGCCCTAACCCATAGGCTATAAAGATAGCCACCGTACTTCCTAATGCGATTTTAATGGCTTTCCTGTATTTGTTAATGGTCGCTCACCTTCCTTCGGGTATGTTGCATTACACATACCTGCTATTCGGTCAAATAAAAACCAGCAACAGAAATAAAGTTGTGAAGATAACAACATCCTGTAAAAAATGAATAAACCAAGGAGCAGCAAGGCCACCAGTTTCATACATGCTGCGTATGAACCACCAGCCGAGAACGCCGCTCATAATGACTCCCACAACACCACTCGGAGCACCATAATAGTGGGCTAAACCAAAATATGCCGCTGCGATAAGTAATAAATGTTCCTTAGAAACCATATCCTGTAATGATGCCAAAATAGCATTGCGAAATATGATCCCTTCACTAAAAGAATTAACTAAGGCCAATACAAGAATAATTGGAATATGTCTTGGCAGATCTTTTATTGTCTCCGGCATTGAAAAACCAGTTACTGTAAAAAGAGTTAAAAAAAGTGTGCCGCCTGCAATAGCAAAACCCGAGAATGTAGCCAGCTTGCCCCAGCTAATCCAATTGGAGGGAATATTCAACCATCTCACCGGTCCGGCTTTTACCGAGAGATCTCCTTTAACAAGATAAGTCTTACCAGGAGAGTCGAATAACAATAGCAACAATGCTATCAATGGGATAATACTTAATAGTTTAAGCAGAACCATTCCACTAAAGTAGCCACTGAAACTATTGGTATCAAAAAGACCTTGCCAGAATACAGTCGCACCCAACGATGCACTGGCTTGTGTAAATACCAAAATAGAAAGTAACACAAAGGTATATTTGGCCAATTGATAATTCCGAAAGTAGGTATAGTAAAGTGCAGCCAGAATTAGAATCGCATATCTTGCAATCCTAAGTGAAGCTGGCATATAACCTAATGTTTCGATGGAAACAATCCCCGGCAGATTGGATGCAATAAGAGTTAGTATTACAACGGCAATATTCATTTTTTAGAGCTCCTCATAAAAGTAAGTAAATTTAATTTTGTTCAGATTATCCTTTGCAACTATTATACTAATATTAATGGAAATAGAACAGTATATAAAAAAGCACTACCCTAATGTTGTAAATAAGGGCGTGCTTTACAATTAAATATACGTAACTAATTCGTCTACACTTTTCCTTGCTGGCGCAGATTTTGCATCCTCTAACGGATACCCTATGGCAATCATAGCAATTATCCTTTCATTATCAGGCACTTCTATATAATGACGTATTTTTTCTTCATCAAATATACCTAAAATGACACTACCTACTCCTTTTGAATATGCTGCTAAACAAAATGTTTGAGTAGCAATTGCAGCATCAAAAGTTTCCCAATGATCCTCTTGCGATGTAGAGTAACTTCCATCTTTTTCATAACCACTGATATTCTTAACAACAGAAACAACTACAAGAGCATTAGATCTTATAATTGTTTTTGCATTGAAATCAAAATCCATCACACAATTACTTGCGATATCTTCTTTAATTTTGGGAGTTTTAATCACATGGTAACGCACTACCTGAGTATTTTTCCAGGACGGAGCATATCTTGCCAGATCTATAATTTCATTAATAACTTCAGCAGATACATCTTCTTCAGAAAATTTGCGGATGCTCCTTCTTTCTTTTATACAAGTATCTATGTTCATGATTCTCCTCCTTTGGTATTTAACATATTTCTCATCATATGAATTTCATCAAGCTGATCATTTCTTATCGCTCTGGCCAGTTCTGCAATTTCTTCATGTTCTGCCAATCCCCTGGAAAGTAATTGTTGCGACATCATAATGGCTTCCATATGATGAGGAATCATATCTTCAAGAAAAGCTATATCCAGTTCTTCACCTTTTAAACCTTCAAGATCACGCATCATTGGTTGATAATCAATCTGGTGATCCTTGTCAGGATACCAGGTTGTTAGCCATGTTTTCATTTTTTCAATTTCTTCACTTTGGCTGATAATGATCCTTTCCGCAAATTGTATCATTTCTTCACTCTCAGTATTTTCTTTTAAGATATTTGCGGTAAAAATGGCTTCCTCATGATGCGGAATCATATGGGCTAAAAATTCATATTCGTTATTAACGAAAGACCCGGTTCTATGCATCATACTAGGTCCCATTCTATCTCTTTGATCAACCGGGTGCATTGTATTACTTCCAGGCAAAAAGAATACAAGATAAACAACGAGCCCCAGTAAGACTATCATCCCGAGGGATAGAAACATTAGCATTGTCTTTTTCATCTACAACCTCCACCTTTACATAAGATCTTTCTTTTTCGTTTCGTACTCTTCTTTATCAATCTCGCCTTGAGCATATCTTCTTTTAAGGAT
>SKKY01000021.1 GCA_007123515.1 Clostridia bacterium | reverse complement strand
CTCGGTGTTTATCTATAGTTTTTGAAGATATACCTAAGATCTTTGCAATGTCCTTACGACTCAATCCTTTAACCAACATTTGAAACACTTGTTTTTCTCTTATGGTAAGTTTGTTATATAATAAGAAGTTTTTTTTCGCCGTTATATCATCAAAACTAACTAAAAATTGAACGTTCTCTTCATCAGCTGAAGTTACTGCCATTGCAGAGACAACAATCCAAGTGTAATGGGTTGAATTCTCCGGTATGTATCCAAGGGTCATATCTGTAAAGGCTTCATTTGAATTAAGAACTTTTATAAAAGGGAGTGTTTCTCTCTGGAAAACTTCTCCATCCTCATGGATGGGATTTGAAAAAATGTCCAGCAATGGTTTTGTATGTATTTGATTGAAAGTTAGACCTAATAAATTTTTAGCCGCTTTATTAGCTGATCTGATTTTTCCATCTTTTCCGCAAAGAATAATACCATGAGTTATGTTTTCAACGATCATTCGATAGTTGTCTTCGTCTTTTTCAAATGGTTTTGATGCTTTTTCTTCTGTAACCTCCATTAATGATGCGATGCATGTATTCTTATCTTTGTTTTTTTGAGCTATAAATCGGACAGTAATCTCATTTTCCGATCTTTGTAAATTGAATTCAATTATTTCCTGAGATGTATTGTTGAATATTTTTTTTTTTTTTTTTTTGTATTTAGACATATAGTCAGCAGATATAAACTGATTTAAATTTTGGTTTATCAGATTGTAAGGTTCCATTCCAAATAAAAGAGCTCCTGCTTTATTAACTTCCAAGATGATGCCATTGTTATCTAAGGTTAGATAACTTACAGGAGCTAATTCGTAAAGATTAGTGTACTGATCGAGCAATAGATTTAAGTCTTGGCGTGCATTCTCTAATTCGTCTTTTTGCAGTTCCAGTTCGTTTTTTTCTTTTTCGAGACCTTGAACTATTTCCTTTAATCGTGTCAGAGTTCCTGGGACGCCTAATTTTTGCAAATGTTCCTGTATCAGATTATCTTTTCTATATGATTGTGACCTTTCTGAATTAATCTGTTCGTTTTGCATCATAAAACCTCCAAAGATTGATCAGCTTTCAATTTTAATTAATGAAGTGGGAATTTTATTGGCTTATAGTATAATAAACACATACCATGAATTGCGTGTTTACAAACTACTTGAGAGAGAGCATATCATATATAAACTGGAATAGAGAGGGCGGAATTTAAATGTATGATCGTCAAGGTTTTATGCAATACACAAAAGAAAAAAAATTTCCGATTGTTGGTATCGGTGCTTCAGCCGGAGGGCTTGCAGCTTTTGAAGCTTTCTTTTCTGGAATGCCCGAAGATACAGACCCTGGGATGGCTTTTGTTATAGTGCAGCATCTTGCTCCGAATCATAAGAGTATCCTGACAGATCTGATTCGTCGGTATACGCATATGCAGGTCTTTAAGGTAGAGGATGGGATGGAGGTTCAGATCAACTGTGCTTACATTATTCCTCCTAATCGTGATATGGCTTTTTTGAACGGTACACTACAATTATTTGAACCCGGGCCCCCTCAAGGCAAGCGCCTGCCTATAGACTTTTTTTTCCGTTCTTTAGCCAAGGATCAGCGTGAGCGTGCTATCGGCGTAGTCCTATCGGGCACTGGCAGCGATGGCACACTAGGTGTACGAGCTATTAAAGGCGAGGGTGGTATGGTGATGGCTCAGAAACCAGAGTCATCCGAATACGATGGTATGCCGCGCAGTGTCATTGCCACAGGTCTTGTAGATTACGAGCTACCACCGGCAGAGATGCCTGCTCGGCTCATTGCCTACACCAGTCACGCCTTCGATAAGTCTCTTCTGCCCGTTAATTTACTACCGGAGACCGAGAAAGCACTAAATAAGATTTTTGTCTTGGTTCTCAACCAGATTGGGCACGATTTTTCCCAATATAAACCTTCCACTAGCCAGCGACGTATTGAGCGGCGCATGGCTGTTCACCAGATTGAAAACATGGAGGGCTATGTTAAGCTTCTCCAGCAGAGCCCAGAAGAAGTGGAGGCTCTCTTTCGTGATATGCTTATTGGTGTAACCTCTTTTTTTCGTAACCCTGAGGCCTTTAAATCTCTGGAAGAACAGATTATACCCAAGCTCTTTACCGGAAAAAGCGCCGATACCACGGTTCGAGTTTGGGTGCCAGGTTGCTCCACTGGTGAGGAAGCCTATTCCTTGGCTATTTTGCTGGCCGAGCGCCAGGAAGTGATGAAACAGAAGTTCAAGGTACTCGTTTTTGCCACGGATATTGATAGCGATGCTATCGCAGTGGCTCGAACTGGTATCTATCCTGCCTCCATTGCTTCCGATCTAACTCCAGAGCGGCTTAGTCGCTATTTTGTTGCCGAGCCAGGAGAAAATGCGTATCGTATTCACAAAGGGATCCGTGATATGCTGGTTTTTTCCGAGCATAATTTGATCCAGGATCCGCCTTTTTCCAAACTAGATCTGATAAGCTGCCGTAACCTAATGATCTACATGGGTAATGACCTGCAACAAAAGATTATCCCGCTTTTCCACTATGCTTTAAAACCAGGTGGTTTTCTCTTTTTAGGAACCTCTGAAAGCATAGGAGAGTTTGATGATCTCTATACGGTATTGGAACGTAAACAAAAGATATACCAGAGTAAGAAAGATATTTTTGGTGCCCAACGTTTAAATCAGAACCGGTTCTTGACTACCAAAACAGCGGATGATGTGGCAGTTCCGCATATCAGAAAAAAAGCGACCTCGCCAAAAAAACTGCCATTGCGGGAGTTGACTGAACAGGCGTTGTTACAACAAGTGATTCAGGCTGCTATTCTTGTGAACGCCCAAGGTGATATTTTATATCTTCATGGTCGAACGGGCTTGTACCTAGAGCCCACGCCAGGCGAGAGTGGGACTAACAATATCCTTAAGATGGCTCGTGAAGGATTGCAACGTGAGCTAACTACGGCTCTTCATAAAACAGCGCAAACTAAGGAAACACTGGTGCGTCATGGTTTGCGCGTTAAAACTAATGGCGACTTTACTACTGTGAAATTGACTATTCG
>SKKY01000007.1 GCA_007123515.1 Clostridia bacterium | reverse complement strand
GTTTAAATATACAAGGACCACTGATCTTGCCATGTTTATTGAGGCATCGGATATGATTCGTCCCGAAACCAGAGCGGATGTTCCCCTCTATGTGCTCGTCCCGGCATTTGTGGTCAGTGAAATAAAAACAGCCTTTCAGATTGGATTCTTAATATTCATACCTTTTCTTGTTATTGATATGATCGTAGCCAGCGTACTGATGTCTATGGGTATGATGATGCTCCCGCCGATGATGATTTCGCTGCCGTTTAAAATACTGCTGTTTGTTCTTGTTGACGGCTGGCACCTTGTGGTGCGGTCATTAATTATTGGTTTCTATTAGCGTAATGATCGTTTGTTTTCTCAATTGCGAAGAAAGAAGGTGTGGTCATGACTCCTGAACTGGTTATTTATATAGGGCGTGAAGCGGTATACACGGTACTGTTAATTGCAGGACCATTACTGTTAACGAGTATTGTCATTGGTCTTACAATAAGCATATTTCAGGCGACCACCCAGATTCAGGAACAAACTCTTACGTTTGTTCCAAAGATTATTGGTGTTTTTGTGATGATCGTCGTACTCGGACCATGGATGCTTAATTTATTGCTTGCCTTTACACAGAATCTTTTCTCAATAATGGCCAGAATAGGAAGTTAGCGATGGAATACATTCAGATTTTTTATGATTTTTTCCCGGCTTATTTGTTAACATTTTTTAGAATTGTTGGTTTTCTTATTATTGCGCCATTATTTAGCAGCCGAAATGTTTTGTCGATGATGAAAGCGGCTTTAGCCATGCTGATTAGCATTATGGTTGTGCCAAACATGGCTGACATATCAGCGCTAACAATTGACACATCATTGCTTGTTTTTTTTATTTACGCAATTAGTGAATTTGCTATCGGCTTATCTATTGGTTATGTGGCCTCCTTGTTTTTTCATGCTGTTAACCTGGCAGGACAATCTATCGATATGCAGATGGGATTTGGTATTGTTAATGTGGTTGACCCGCAAACCGGAGCACAAATGCCGGTGATGGGAACATTTAAGTACTTTTTAACCATGTTTTTCTATCTTTCCATTAATGGACATTTACTCCTTTTGGATGCTTTAATTAAAAGCTATGAACTAATTCCGCTTGGTAATTTTGCTGTAACAATGGGCCTTATGAATTTTATGATTTATGCCACAAAAAATGTTTTCATCATGGCATTAAAAATCGCGCTGCCCTATGTAGGCGCATTGTTTGCGGCTGATTTTATCCTGGGCATTATCGCAAGAACGGTTCCTCAGATGAACGTGTTTATGATAGGAATGCCTCTAAAAATCACAGTAGGCTTTATCCTGTCAATTACCATAATCCCACTGTATATTTATATCTTAGGAGCCTTTTTTGAACGGTCATTTACGGATATTTATACACTAATAAGGGTGTTATCATGAAACCATACTATTTGAATCTCCAGTTGTTTGCAGGAGAAAAAACTGAACAGCCAACCCCAAAGAAACTTCTCGATGCCCGTAAAAAGGGACAGGTTGCAAAAAGTACGGAAATCAACTCAGCTATGATATTGTTAGTCACGTTGATTTTTTTACGTTTTTTTATGGGAGACATGGTGCGAAACATGGAGACAATTTTCGTTACCTTTTTTCAGTTTGAATCGGATGGGACGCTTAACATCGATGCCATTCAAAATATATACATCACAGTCCTTATGTGGCTTGCCAGGATCGTATTACCTATTATGGTCCTAAGCATGCTTGGTGGCTTGCTCTCTAACTATCTCCAGGTAGGTTTCCTCTTTACAACAGACCCCCTTAAGCCAAAACTAGAAAAAATCAATCCGATCAAAGGTTTTAAAAAGATTTTTTCTAAAAAAACACTGATGGAACTTTTTAAATCGATTTTTAAAATATCCGGAATTATTTACATAAGCTATTATATTATCAGAGACCGGGCCGGCTTCTTTCCTGAATTTATGGATATGGACTTAAGAATATCGCTGGTATTTATCGGAGATCTCATATTTGCTATTATATGGAGAGTTTTGATCTTTCTTTTAATTTTGGCCGTTATCGATCTGGTTTTTCAAAGGTATGATTTCAAAGAAAACCAAAAAATGTCTAAACAGGAAATTAAAGATGAGTACAAGAATATAGAAGGAGATCCTCTGATAAAAAGCAAAATCAAAGAAAAACAAAAACAGATGGCTATGGGCCGGATGATGGAGGATCTTCCGGAAGCCGATGTGGTTATCACTAACCCGACACATTTTGCAGTCGCAATAAAATATGAGTCTGGAGAATCCGCTCCAAAAGTAATTGCTAAAGGACAAGACCTTGTTGCTCAAAGAATTAAAGAAAAAGCAAAAGAAAATGAAATTATTTTATATGAAGATAAGGTATTAGCCAGAGCTTTGTATTATAATGTAGAGATAGGCCATCAGATTCCTGAAGATATGTTCCAGGCTGTAGCAGAAGTCCTGGCCTATGTATATAAATTAAAGAACAAAATTATTTAATAAGGGTGTATAAATGGAAAAAGCAAGCAACATTAATGACAATTTTTTAACTAAACACAGTGATATATTCATAGCTGTCGGTGTGGTAATGATCATTATTATGATGATCATTCCTTTGCCGACCTGGTTTTTAAGTTTGCTGATTGTTTTTAACATTTCTATGGCACTTACGATTGTTCTTGTGGCCATGTATAATGAAGAGCCTTTGCAGTTTTCTATTTTCCCGGCGCTGTTGCTGGTAATGACTCTTTTCAGGCTTGCACTAAATGTATCTTCCACAAGATTAATTCTCTTACAGGGAGATGCCGGCCGGGTCATTCAGCAGTTTGGTGACTTTGTTGTCGGAGGTAATCCGGTTGTAGGTATTATTGTGTTTTTAATTTTGGTTATCATTCAGTTTATTGTTATTACTAAAGGTGCGGAAAGGGTTGCTGAGGTAGCAGCCAGGTTTACATTAGACGCTATGCCGGGTAAACAAATGGCAATCGATGCCGATCTAAATGCCGGCCTTATCAGCGACTTGGACGCCAGACAGCGGAGAATAGATATTCAAAGACAGGCAGATTTTTATGGTGCCATGGAT
>SKKY01000022.1 GCA_007123515.1 Clostridia bacterium | reverse complement strand
TTTGAATGGCACTGTCTAACTGGTGGTTTTTACCTTCTCTGATCAGGTTTCTGACGGCGTTGGTGGCGGTCATAATTTCAAAGGCAGCCACACGACCTTTTTTGTCAGCGGTTGGCAATAACTGTTGGGAAATGATCCCTTCGGTGACACCGGCTAACTGAATGCGAACCTGTGCCTGTTGGTTCGAAGGGAATACATCAATGATACGATCCATGGTACGGGCAGCGCCCGTGGTATGTACAGTTGATAAGACTAAGTGACCGGTCTCAGCCGCGGTTATGGCAATGGCGATCGTCTCTAAATCTCTCATCTCACCGACTAATATAACATCCGGATCCTGACGAAGAGCGGCTCTTAATCCATCGGCAAAGCTATTGGTGTCCTGGCCGATTTCTCTTTGGTTAATCACACTCTTGTTATGCTTGTGAAGAAACTCGATCGGGTCTTCTAAGGTAACAATGTGGCATTTTCTTTTTTGGTTAATCAAGTGAATCATGGCTGAGAGTGTGGTTGACTTACCACTTCCTGTCGGACCTGTCACTAAGATCAGTCCTCTGGGGCGTAAGCTTAGTTCAGCCACAACCGGTGGAATACGTAAGCGCTCAAGGGTAGGAATCTCGTTATAGAGTACCCGGAAGGCAATCGCATAACTTCCTCTTTGCTTATAGCAGTTTACCCGAAAACGACCCATGCCGGCTCTGGCAAAAGAAAAATCAAGCTGTCCTTTTTCGTTGACAGCATCCATCTGGATTTCTGTCAATACTTCTTTTGCATACCGCTCTGTATCATCCGGCATTAGCATCTTATCCTGAACATTAACCAACTCACCATTAAGCCTGATCATTGGTTCAATTCCGGCAGTGATGTGCAAATCGGAAGCACCCTGTTCTACTGCATAATCCAGTAATTCGTAGATATTCATAATTAATCATTGCCTCCTACTCTAGGGTATAGGTGTTGCGGACGATCTGTTCCACAGAAGTGATGCCTTTTAAGGCCATCTTAACTCCGTTTTCCTTGAGAGTTTTCATGCCTTCTTGTCTTGCCTGACCACGGATGTCTTCACTATGACCGCCGCTGTCTATAATGTTCTTGATCGCACGGGATACCGGCATAATCTCTACAATGGATGTTCTGCCTTTGTAACCGGTGTTGCCACAGGCGGTACATCCCATTCCTTTGTACAAAGTAAATTCCTGATCCAGCGGAAGATTAAGAATTAGTTTTTCATTTTCCGGAGCCGGATAAGAGATTTTACATTCTGTGCATATTTTTTTAACGAGTCGTTGGGCAATGATGCCAACAACTGCACTGGAAATTAAGTATGGTTCAATGTCCATATCCAGCAGACGACTGACGGTGGATGCTGTGTCATTGGTATGGATGGTACTGAGTACTAAGTGACCGGTAATCGCAGCTCGAACCGAGATTTGTGCCGTTTCTGCATCCCGGATCTCACCAATCATAATGATGTCAGGATCCTGTCGAAGAATCGAACGAAGTCCGGCAGCAAAGGTAAGTCCGGCTTTGACGTTTACCTGAACCTGATTGACACCATCCATCCGGTACTCAATCGGATCTTCGACCGTAATGATGTTGCTCTCGATTCTGTTTACTTCTTCTAAAATAGCATACAGGGTGGTTGTTTTACCACTTCCCGTAGGACCGGTAACAAGAATGATTCCATACGGGTACTGGATGATCTTGTTAAAGACTTCAAGATCACTTTCGGTAAATCCTAATTG
This sequence comes from Clostridia bacterium, assembly GCA_007123515.1. Taxonomy (GTDB): domain Bacteria; phylum Bacillota; class Peptococcia; order Peptococcales; family SKKY01; genus SKKY01. The sequence continues at coordinate 1,353 of SKKY01000022.1, read as the reverse complement.
TTCTTTTGTCAGGATTACACCGCTGGTATCTAATATCCTGATAACGATCTTCTCCCCGTATGCGGTGGGAAGTATCGATATCCTCATATCTACGTTTCGAGCGGCAACAGTGTAGTTAACCCGGCCATCCTGAGGGATTCTTCTTTCTGCAATGTTCATTTTACCCATAATCTTAATTCTGGTAACAATCGCTGCGTGGGAGGTTTTCTCCGGGGCAATGACTTCCTGAAGATCGCCGTCAACCCGAAAGCGGATCCTGACGTTTTTTTCGAAAGGTTCTATATGAATGTCACTGGCCTTGGCGTTAACGGCCTGTAAAATGATGGAATCTACAAATCGAACCAAAGGCGCGTTATTAATTTTTAAAAAAGTTTCTTCATCAACCGCTGTTGACTCTTTGCTTTCGCTCTGATATTCCTTTTTGAAATCCTCCATAGCCTGCTCAGTGCTGGCCTTACGATAAAAACGATCGATCGCTTCCATAATATCGCTTTTTGGAGCAATAAACGTTTCCACGTCCATGCCGGTAAAAATCTGCACATCTTCGATGGCTACAATATCAAGAGGATCAGCAATGGCTATCGATACTTTATTACCTCTTACACTAAAAGGAATCAAGCTATGTCTTCTGGCAATATTTTCAGTAATCAGCCGCGGAACATCCGGATCGATTTCTTCTTTTTCTAGTTCAACACTATTGATCCCCATTTGTTTTTTAAGAATACCAATAATGTCTTTCTCATTAATGATGCCGGCATCAAGCAGGATCTCACCAAGTTTTTTGCCAGTTTCCAGCTGTACTTGTAAGGCAAAGGCTAATTGTTCTTTAGTAATCAGTCCGGCATCAGTTAGAAGTTCTCCGAGTCTTTTGTATTTAATCAATTTTTCTGCCTCCTGTTTGCATATACGATCGTACTGAACGTTTCCTGCATAGCCGCCATTTTTTATGTACTATCATACATACCCTTCAATATAATTTCTTAAAAGAATTTTTAAAATAAATACATATTTTTTTTACATCTTTTTTATAGTAGCTATAATATTACTATTATGACAATTATCTGAAAATTATGCAATAGTTCGAAAGACTTAGCCATTTTTGAATGTTTTTAAACAAAAAAAAGATTCTCTTTTAAAGAGAATCTTTTTTTTATGGCTCCCCGAGTTGGACTCGAACCAACAACCCTTCGGTTAACAGCCGAATGCTCTACCATTGAGCTATCGAGGATTATTGTAAAAGAATACCGGCAACGACCTGCTCTCCCGGGATAACCCAGTACCATAGGCGCTGAAGGACTTAACTTCCGTGTTCGGGATGGGAACGGGTGTGACCCCCTCGCTATAACCACCGGA
>SKKY01000017.1 GCA_007123515.1 Clostridia bacterium | reverse complement strand
GATGTAAGAATGACAACCTCATTCGCATTAACATTTGCTGTCTCAACAGTACCTTCACCCTCTATATTCGCAGACGCATTAATCGTTACATGACGAACTTTTGTTTCTTTTGCTACTTTCAGCATCGATCTGTTATTTAGCACGATACTCTGTATTGTTGTTTCTCCCTCTGTGCTAATAACGGTATTATCCGCTTCAATTTCAATGTTTGAAAATGATCCTCCGTTAATATAAATGTTTTCATTACCATTACCACGGACATACATATTGCCTTCAACACTGATATTGTCCAGGAACTTATCACCTGTTCTCTCAGATTTTTCTATGATCAGGTGCCCCTTAATATTCTTATTCTGCAAACGCACATCTTCTGATGTTACGACAACATTTCCATAGATCGTCTCTGTGCCCGCTGCAGGGCCAAAGGTTCCCGGCTCCGTATAATCTTCGGAGTATCCATAAAAATCTACACTTCTTGTTGTTCCGTCCCATTCATAGCCTACGGTAAGGGCACGGGCAATAAAGGCTATCGGAAGCATGGTTCTGCCACCACCGCCACCAACATCTTTTATCTCTGCTACTGTATCCATCGCCAATGTTTTTCCATTGACCAAAAGCTCATTACTGCCGATGGTAATCACGATCAGATCACTACCGCGCTGAATTGTTACCATTCTGGTCTCCGGATTCCATACGGCCCGGTCTGTGCCTAAAGCAGATGCTACAAATGCCACCGGGACCATGGTTCTGTCATCTTTAAGGTAGGGTGCAATGTCAGTATCAACCATGATGGTCCCCTTAGAGTAGTTCTGCTGATCAATGGTAAATGTCACCATTTGGTCAGCACCCTTGACCTGATTACCGGCAAAAACTCCCATTGGCATCATTGAGCAAATCAACATCAATACTAAAACAATAGCTAAGACTCTGTTATTTATATTCTTCTTCATAATATACCCCCCGCAAAATTGGCTAATCTAATATTTCACTTTATGATTGTACAATTGTTAGTAAAAGAAACTCTACAAAAATCGGAATCCTTCCAACTATTGGCATTGACAAAAGTTGGACACTTGCCTATGATTTTTATATAGCACTTACGATTAGAGATAATGGGGTTTATGCTTATGTCTATGCATTGTACAAATTTATCCTATCTGATGTCTGTTACAAAAGTATCCGGCAGAGATTTGGCACGTTATTTAAATGTCGATAATTCCTTAGTCAGTAAATGGAAAAACAATCTTCGTCCTCTTTCTAAAAATACATCCTATTTAAAAAAACTCTCTCTTTTCTTTTTAGAGACTAAAGACGGGCTTTATCTGCCCGCCGTTCTTGAGCTGTTAAAAACCTATTATCCCAATCAATCATTCGAGAAAAAAGAAGAACGGGTTCAGCATCTTTCTCATTGGCTTACACAACCTTATGAGCGCGCTGCTTTCATCCGCTCCTATACGACTCAGCATGGTCTTTTAGCCAATCAGAAATATTTTTCAGTCTATCATGGTGATGAGGGACGCAGAGATGCTGTTCTTTTTTTCCTGGATACGGTCTTACATTCCAAAGTTCCCAAAAAACTAAAACTAGTGAGCCAGGAAGATATGAGCTGGATGGTAAGGGATCCATTATTTCTTCAGGAATGGAAGTCAAAATTATCTGCGATTCTGCAAAAAGGACATCAGATAGAGATCATTCATTGGGTCAGTCGAGCCAGCAACGCCTTAGAAGATATCATTACACAATGGATGCCCCTGTATTTCAGCGGAAACCTGACATCAAAATTTTATCCTTCTTACATAACACCTGACATCCCGGGGACTCTTTTTATCATTGAAGATTCTTTGATGATTCTTGGTATGGAAGGAGACTCTCCAAAGAACAGATATACCGCTATGTTTTCAGATTCATTTTCGCTGCAGCATTACCAGCGTATTTTTAATCATGCCCTGGAAAAATGTCCTCCTTTGGTTGAGATCTTTAACGTAACATTAGACGTGCCTGCTATCTTTACTCAATTGTCTCCCTATTCTTTACATAAAGAATCTATCTCCGTTTCCCCTTTTCCTGGATTTCAAACCATGCCGATCGAACTTCTGGATGAAATCCTTGTATCTTCGGGCATAAACACTACAAGCAAAGAACGATGCCTCCAATATTACCATCAACTAAAGATCGCTAATAACGGATTTGCCTCCAGAGAAATCTACAGTAAAGAAAGCCTTATACAGGCTTTATCTAAACAAGAATATATTTATTCAGACCTTTCTCTGATTGCCGGTGAAACAATAAAGGCGGGACATGATCAGGTACTTACTCATCTTAGACATATCCTTAATACTCTTAATGATTCTTCTGACTATCAGGTGGGACTAACCAGCGAAAAAATACCCTTTACTGTTTATGTTGATCCGGATCAATATGTGTTATCCTGGAGTCCTTCTCAAAGCCCTTATCTTATGATGGCGAAAGAGGCCAATGTACTAAAGGCTTTTTTTCATAAATATACCGACTTCTGGAATAGCATCCCTACTGTAGACAAAGACAAAGACGTGTTAAGAAACATGCTTAATAAAAAAATTATGTATTAAGAAAAGCCCCAAAAATTAGATGAAATATTCTAATTTTTGGGGCTTTTCTTCTAAATTTGGGTAAGAATTAAAATGATACTTCGATCGATCATTATAAGCAATTTTACACAAACAAAGAAAAGGAGCCTCCGAATGTCTTTACAGGGAAAAATCATGGGAATCAATGAACTGAATCAATCACACCGATCAAAACTTTATCAGCTTATGAATGCCTTCTATGATGACATAACTCCGGAGGCATTTTCCCGGGATTTGGAAAAGAAAGATCACTGCATCCTGCTTTTAGATCAAAAAGGCATCATCCAGGGTTTTTCTACCCAGATGATCCTTGATGTTCACGTTAATGGCAAGCCTGTCAGTGGCGTCTTTTCCGGTGATACCATCATTCATCCTGATTATTGGGGAAGTATCGAGCTTTTTAAAACATTTACCCGACAGTACATCGCCGGACGAAAGGGCTCTGATGCCCTTTACTGGTTTCTGATTTCCAAGGGCTACAAAACCTATAAAATG
>SKKY01000125.1 GCA_007123515.1 Clostridia bacterium | reverse complement strand
GCAACCAATTTATCCATTATTTCACCGCATGTCTGGCTGGGCTGGCGTTGATCTATGCGATTGGCGTTCCGTATTTGTACTATATCCTTAAGTATGTAAACGGTTTACCAATTGACTTTAATTTTGCCATGACTAAAGGGATGATGATTTTTCTTCCGGGTGACCTTTTAAAAAGCGCACTGACAGCAATCGTAGCTGTTAATGTGATCCCAAAATTAAAAAATGCCGGAGTGTTGTAATATGGAACAACAGTCCTGGAATTACGCTTCGGAACTTGCTGATAAGATCCTTCAGGGACATCAGGCTGGAAAAAGCGAGATCACCAAGTTAATCAGTCAACCTTTAGATGAGGTAGTTCGCGCGGCCTTTTTAATAAAAGAAAACCGTGGAAATCAAGTGTCGAACTTTTGTACAATTATTAACGCGAAAAGCGGAAGATGCGCTGAAGACTGTAAATATTGCGCACAATCCGGTTATTATCAGACAGGCATTAAAGAATACCCGTTATTATCTAAAGAAGAAGTAACAGAAGCTGCAAAAAGCAATGAAGCTCTTGGCGTAGATTATTTTTCGATCGTTACCAGCGGTCGCAAACTTAATGAGGCTGAATTTAATGACATCTTAGACATGGTTGACGAAATTAATAAAAAGACCAAGCTGAAAGTATGTGTATCATCAGGGTTATTGAGCAAAGAACAATTTGTAAAATTAAAAGAGGCTGGGCTATCGAATTATCATCATAATGTACAAACCAGTGAAAACTATTTTAATGAAATCATCACCACACATAGCTTTACAGATAAACTTCAAACCATTAAAGATGCTTTTGAAGCCGGACTTGATGTTTGTGCAGGCGGCATTATTGGCATGGGAGAATCCTTTTATGATAGAATCGATATGGCCTATAGCTTAAAAGAGGTCGGAGTCACAAACATTCCCATTAATATTCTGGTTCCCATTCCCGGGACTCCTTTAGAAAATGCTCCGCCCATAGTAGCAGATGACGTGATTAGAACCATAGCCATTTTCAGGTTTATACATCCGAAAGCAAATCTGATTTATGGTGCGGGAAGAAATAGCATGACCGATCGTGAAGAAGAAGGTTATCTAGCTGGCATCACAAGTGTGATTACCGGCGATTGTCTGACAACAACGGGCAGTTCAGTAGCCAGAGATAAACAATTAATAAAAACATCCTTCTAACTATATTTTTTATAACGATGCAATAGGGGCACTTGATAACGGAGACGTTTCGGTGCTCCTTTTGTATGTGTATACGATCTTCTCTTCTGAAATTACATGGTATTTGATATAATCATCTAAAAGGAGTGATCGGAAATGGACAAAAAACAATATCGTAAAATTTTGACAGAGCAAAAAGAGTCAATAACGTACATAATGATGAATGCACCGGAGACATTAAATGCATTTGATGAAATTATGCTGGATGAGATGCTAGAAGTGATCGATCTTTGTAAAAACGATCCAAGTTGTCGTGTCGTAGTGATCAAAGGACACGGAAAAGGATTTTCAGCAGGTGGCGATATCATGGGGATGAAACACCATCTGGAAACGGATATTTCTGAATTTTTCAGACCCGTTTTGCTTCGTGTTAATCAATTGGCGCTGGCGATCAGAGCGTTACCCAAGCCGGTGATTGCTTCCGTTCATGGGGCAGCAGCCGGAGCCGGTTTTAATCTGGCTCTTTGCTGTGATTTTATAGTGGCTTCGAAGAAAGCTAAATTTGTTCAGGCGTTTGTTAATCTTGGCCTGATTCCTGATATGGGCGGAACCTACTTTCTTAGCCGGGCACTGCCTCCTTCAAAGACCATGGAGCTTACCATGCTGGGCGAAGTCATTTCTGCTGAATCCTTAGAGGCGTTAAGCATCATTAACCGCTTGGCTGATGATGAGGATCTTGAACAAGAAACCTTAACATTTGCCAAAAAGCTTGCAGCAAAACCGAAAGAATCGTTAAGCACCTCTAAATCAATGATTAATAAGATTTCGTATCCTGAACTTACAGGGCTGTTAGAGGCAGAATTTGACTACCAGATGTATTTGGCCAAACAACCTGATTTTGCTGAAGGAATTGCGTCCTTTATTGAAAAACGCCCTCCGAAATTTTCATAGAAAAGAGTAAGGTTTTACCTGGATTTAACATAGCGATAATAAAAATATGTAATTGTTATTGTATAGTTAAATAGCTAGAAAAATATAATAGTGAAGGTGTCTTATGAAACCAAAAGTCTTAATCGTTGACGATGAGGAAAATATACTTGAACTTATCGCGTTTAATGTAAAGAATGCCGGCTATGAAACAGTAACCGCCTCAGATGGAAAAGAAGCCTATGAAAAATTTGAAGCAGAAGAATTTGATCTGATTATTCTTGATGTGATGTTGCCCTATATCGATGGCTTTGAATTGTTAAAGAGAATCAGAAAAAAATCGATGGTTCCGATTTTGATGCTAACGGCAAAAACAGAGGAGTTTGACCGCGTACTTGGGCTCGAACTCGGTGCGGATGATTATCTGATTAAACCCTTTAGTGTTAGAGAATTACTAGCTAGAGTTAAGGCGATCCTTCGCAGAAGCGGAGAAAAAGAAGAGGAAGAAGATACGAGTAAAATTATATCAAAAGATATCGTACTGGATCTTAAAGGATATAAGGCTTTTCTTGGAGAGCAGGAAGTTAAGCTGACCATGAAAGAGTTTGAATTATTAAAATATCTGATGAGTCATAAAGGCCGGGTATTTACCAGAGAAAATCTGTTAAATAATATCTGGGGCTATGATTACTATGGGGACAGTCGTACAGTAGATGTTCATATCAGGCATCTGAGGGGGAAAATAGAAGAACATCTTGGTGAGAATAAATACATTAAAACGATTCGGGGAGTCGGATATAAATTTGAGGAAGACCTATGATGAAGAAGTCGATTCGTTTTAAAATACTGATTTCTTATGTGTTGTTGGTTTTGTTTGCTCTTTCAGCATTGGGTCTGGTGATCTATTTTCCTCTGGAAAGATATTTTCTTGAGAATCTTGAAAAAGATATGGTGAATCAGGCCTATATCACAAGAACGGCAATAGCAGAAGAAT
>SKKY01000034.1 GCA_007123515.1 Clostridia bacterium | reverse complement strand
TCTCCTTCAAAATTACAATTATTTTTATTTTCCACGATAAACACCCCAGAGCCTCTTATTATTGATTCTAAGCCATTATTTTAATTTTGAATATCTCTACACCTTTTTTTCACGATTTATTGTTTTTTAATGTTTCACGTGAAACATTAAAAAACAATTATAAAGAAAGCAGATGATGTTTCACGTGAAACATCATCTGCTTTCGAGAATCTCTAAAATTCTGTTTAAATCGTCCAGGCTAAAATAAGAAATTTCGATGCGACCATTTTTTTCACTGCCCTTTATGTTAACCTTTGTTGCTAAGGTTACTTCAAGGTTTTCTTTTATTCTGCTTAATTCAACATTTTCATGCTTTTTTACAATTTCTATCTTTGGCTGTTCAAGTAGTTTTTTTACTCTTTTCTCTGTTTCTCTTACACTTAACCCTTTTTGTGCTATTTCATGTGCCAGTAATATCATTATTTTCTTTTCAGGTAACGCCAAGAGTGCTCTGGCATGGCCCATGTAAAGAGTTTCTTCGTTAAGCATTTCTAGCACTTCTCTTGGCAATTCCAACAGACGAAGGGCATTGGTAATAGCAGAGCGGCTTTTCCCTAGTATTTCTCCTAGTTCAGCTTGTTTCAGGTGATGATCGGTGATCAACTGTTTGTAAGCCATGGCTTCCTCAACTGGCGTCAGGTCTTGTCTTTGTATGTTTTCAATAAGTGCGACTCTTGAAGTTTTGTTATCGTCGTAATCTTTAATAATCGCCGGTATCGCTTCCATGCTCAGGCGTTTGCAAGCTCTAAAGCGTCTTTCTCCGGCAATGATCTGATAAGTCTCTCCGCTTTTTCGAACAACTATGGGTTGAATCAATCCGTTTTCTTTAACCGATTGAGCGAGTTCATCTATTTTTTCCTCGCTGAATTCTTTTCTTGGTTGATTAGGATTCGATATAATTTTATCGAGAGGAATGTGGTATAGCTCTTCCTTATTATATTTAGTCGTTATCCTTTCGCCCGTCTGGCTCGGTATTAGTGCACCAAGGCCTTTGCCCAATCCTTTTTTAACCATTAAGCAACACTTCCTCTCCAAGCTGAAAATACATTTCCGCCCCTTTTGAGGCCGGAGAATAGACTACGACCGGTTTTCCATAGCTGGGCGATTCGCTGATTCTTACGTTTCTGGGAACAATAGCGTTAAATAATTTGTTACCAAAGTGTTTTTTTACTTCATCTACAACCTGAACAGAAAGGTTCGTGCGACCGTCAAACATCGTCATTAGGACACCTTCTATTTCAAGATCCTGGTTAAGGTTGTCTTTAACCAGCTCGATCGTACTTATTAATTTCGAGACCCCTTCAAGAGCATAGTACTCACACTGAATAGGGATGATGACACTGTCGGCGGCAACGAGTGCATTTAAAGTCAATAATCCAAGAGACGGCGGACAATCAATAATGACATAGTCAAAAAAACCGTCTATTTCTTTTAGTGCTTCTTTTAAGTAATATTCCCTGTTTTCCATGCTAACAAGCTCAATTTCTGCCCCAGCAAGCTGAATATTTGAGGGCAATATGACAAGGTTTTTATAATCCGATTTTACAATTGTATCCTCTATTCTCCGGTTATTGATTAAGACATCATATACCGAGTATTCAAGTTCATCAGGATCAACACCGAGTCCGCTGCTTGCATTCCCCTGAGGATCCATATCGATTAATAAGACTTTTTTATCTGAAAAGGACAATACCGCAGCAAGATTAACCGCTGTAGTCGTTTTCGCTACGCCACCCTTTTGGTTGACTATAGGTATAATTTTTCCCATAATGCTACCTCCTGATACACAGTTTATCATATGCACATTTTTTTAGGTACTAAAAAAACGCCATTTGGCGTTTTTTATAAGACTTATTTGTATATTTTTATAGTCACTTCTAAATAATCATCCAAAACCCTATCTTGATATTCGGTTTTAGCGCCTGAAAATTCGATATTTTCTAACGATTTTTTTATTGTGTTCTGAAACAAACGATAATCTGTTATGTTTTGTTTCTTTTCTTTTATAGTTACCTTTTCTTTGTCTGTTTGATCTTTTTTATTTTCTAAAAAATTAGTAATAAACTCTTCGGTCTGCTTTACATTTAAGTTGCTCTGGTATATTTTATCGAGAATAAAAAGTTGCTCGTGCTCTTCTTTTACTTTTAACAGCGCTCTAATATGGCGTTCTGTCAGAACCTCTGTTGATATTTGATCCTTTACCGCCGGGGAAAGCCTTAGCAAACGAAGTTTATTAGCGACAACAGATTGTGATTTTCCTACTTTTAAGGCCACTTCTTCCTGTGTCAGACTAAAAGTTTCAATTAATTTCTTAAAACCTTCTGCTTCCTCAAAAAAATTGAGATTTTCGCGCTGCAAATTCTCTATTATCGCGATTTCTGCTACTTCATTATCACTTAGATCCTTTATGATTGCGGGCACTTCTGCCAAACCAGCCATTTTTGCAGCTCTAAATCTTCTCTCTCCGGCAATCAGCTGAAATTGTTTGGGAGAAAATTTTCGCACTAAAACAGGCTGAAGAATTCCATATTGTCTGACTGATACCGCCAATTCTTCCAGATTTTCTCTGTCAAAAACCTGACGGGGCTGATACGGATTCGGAACGATTAGTTCTACGTTAATTTTTTCAATGATTTCGTTTTTGCTTGTTAAACCAAGAATTGAATTAATTTTATTCATGTACTGTCCTCCGTGGATTCTTATCGAATTGGCTTTTTAGCCGGAACGCCTGCTCTTCTTGGGTATCGCTGATCTGTCGGCTGATTTTTTTTAAATACAATAATGGATCGTTCCATATTTATGGGCTGAATATGAAATTGTTTGATGCAAATCAATTCTAAATGAAAAGTTTCTATGGCTTTTTGGGCATTTTCTAATTCTTCCTGATAACCGGGACCTTTATAGCAGATCAAATAACCGTCTTTTTTAATAAAGGGGGTTAAATATTCTAAAAGTACAGGTAATGCAGAGACAGCCCTGGCGGTGGCAAAATCAAAAGACTCTCTAAGGTCTGGCTCGCGCCCTAATTCTTCAGCTCTGCCTGTATGAAAAGAAACATTGGAAAGCTCTA
>SKKY01000005.1 GCA_007123515.1 Clostridia bacterium | reverse complement strand
CAGCCAGCGAATGCGGGATGTCATTAATAAAGGGGATACTGAGGAAGACATGATCGCGGTTGCCCGATATGCCTTTGAAGAAGGCTGGAAAAACATAAAGCTCTATTTTATGATTGGACTTCCTGGTGAAACGGAAGAGGATGTATTAGAAATAGTCACGCTCGCTGAAAAAGTACTGGCTCAGGGTGATCAGGTCTATGCCGGAAATCATCATAAACCAAAGGTCACCATATCCGTAGCGGCCTTTGTGCCTAAATGCCACACTCCATTTCAATGGGTAGCTCAGGACAGAATTGAAGTGATTAAAGAAAAACAGAAACTGATTAAACAAAAGATCAGAAGCCGCAGAATCACCTTTAACTATCATGATGCGGAGCTTGGCATGATTGAGGGTGTTTTTGCCAGAGGAGACCGAAAAACCGGTCGGGCACTTCTTAGGGCTTTTGAACTTGGCTGTAAACTTGACAGCTGGCGTCAGTTTTTTAAATATGAAATATGGTTAAAAGCGCTGACAGAAACGGGAATCTCTTTGGAAGACTATAATTTACGTCCAAGAGAAGAGGATGAAATCTTTCCCTGGGATCATATTCAGACAGGGGTTCGCAAAACGTTTTTATTGGAAGAATATCATAAATCTAAGGAAGGCATTTTGACCGGTGACTGTCGATTTACCGTTTGCAGTGTGTGCGGTGTGTGTCAAGATCTTCCTGTAAAAATTGATTACAAGGGGGCGCATACCATTGAAATTAAGAGTTAAGTACCGAGTCACAGAAGCCGGACGATTTTTAGGTCATCTTGACCTTACCAGAACCATTATGAAAATTTTGCGACGGGCACAGATTCCTGTTATGCTATCAGAGGGTTTTAATCCGCACCCTAAGCTTTCCTTCGCGATGCCGCTTTCTTTAGGGCACACAGCAGAGGGGGAGTACTTTGAGGTTGTATTAACTGAAACAATGGCAGAGGATGAATTTACAGACAGGCTCAATCAGTGTTCGCCTGAGGCGATTATCGTGACTGAGGTAAAGGAAATAAAAGAGAAACAAGAATCGATGTCAAGTCAGATCAACTGTGCCATCTACCATGTTTCTTTTACTGCTGATGCTGAAAAAGAAATATTGCAACAGGTCATCACAGACATTCTGGAAAGTGACACAATTATTATTGAAAAAAAGAGCAAAAGAAATATAAAAGAAGCAAACATCAGGCCATTAATCTTTGATTTACGGCTGCTTGAAGAAAGACCAAATGATTGTTTCGTGCTTGAAGCCGTCATTGCGCACGGAAGTACAGAAAATCTTAAGATTTCTGATTTGCTTACCCTTTTTCAAACAAACATTCAGCAGAACATTTTTGCTGACGCTCTGATTACAAGAGTCGGCCTGTATGTGAAAGAAGGAAACGCGATCAGGACACTGATGGATTTTTAAATAAATTTTGGGGTTGGTTGTTTTATGAAGCAGGAACTTGTGATTCAGGCATCTGAAGATGAAATTCAGGTTGCCGTCCTTGAGAATGACAAAGTTGTTGAACTATTCATGGGCAACTCAATAAAAGAAGCTTTTTCCGGGAATATCTATCTAGGCAGAATAGAGAATGTTCTTCCCGGGATGCAGTCTGCTTTTATTGATATTGGTCTGAATAAAAATGCATTTTTGTATGTAGAGGAAGCCGTGCCATTTGATCTGAAACAGGAAACGGAAGAAGTCCGCATTTCAGATTGTGTAAAAAAGGGTCAGAAAATGATTGTCCAGGTGATTAAAGAGCCCGTTCGTCAGAAGGGGTCTAGGGTAACAAGACACATTACTATACCGGGAAGGTACCTGGTTTTGATGCCGATGAACAATCATCTTGGTATATCAAGAAAAATTGAAGATGAAACAGAAGCGCAGCGACTTCGTGCCATCCTTGAGGAAATTAAGCACCCGGATATTGGGATTATCGCCAGAACCAACGCGGAGTCTGCCTCAGCAGACGCTCTAAAAGAAGATGTCGAAATGCTGACTGCCATCTGGGCAAAGATTTTGGCGGAAGCAGAAAAAGCTCAGCCGCCGGCATTGTTACACTCTGAAGGGTCCGTTCTTGAAAAGATGATGCGGGATGTTGTTAATAATCAGGTAGGAAAAATTGTGATCAATGACCAAAAAAGCTATGAAATATTGAAAGCTTTTCGGCATACTTCGGGCTTTACTTTTGCCCTGGAAATGATTGATGAAAAAGAATTGTTTAGTGTCTATGGTATAAAAAATGATATTGTCGCTGCTCTTTCCAGAAAAATATGGCTAGATAACGGCAGCTATGTTGTTTTTGATGAGACAGAAGCGCTGGCATCGATCGACGTTAATACCGGCAAATTTATCGGAACCAGCAATTTTGAAGATACCATACTTCAGACCAATATGAAAGCCATCAAAGAAATTGTGCGCCAGATCCGATTAAGAAACTTAGGCGGCATAATTATCATTGACTTTATTGATATGCAGAGCAAAGAGAAAAAAGATCTTTTAATTGAAGCTTTAAAAATGGAACTGAAAAAGGATCGGGTTAAGAGTCATATATTCGGAATTACCACCCTGGGACTGGTTGAAATGACCAGGAAAAAAGTAGGTTGTACACTATCCTCCGTTTTTGAAAGAAAATGTCAGAATTGCGAAGGCCGGGGAAGAGTTACTTCTGAAAGGCATGTCTTTGCCATGATCCGTGAAGATCTAAAAGAGTATTTAAAAGAAAACAAGTATAAAAATATCATAGTCAGAGTTTCGGCCTTTATGTACAATTATTTGATAAACCACAATGCCAAAATCATTAAAAACATGGAAGAAAAAATGGGCATTCTGATCGTTATCATTGAGGAGCAGGAGTTCCCGGCTGATCATTATGTCATAGAGGGAGTAAACTAATGTATCTATGGGCTATCGGAGATTTGCACCTTTCCTATGATGAGAATGGTGACCTGATCAAGCCAATGGGAGTGTTTGGAGAAAACTGGGAGGATCACGATTTAAAAATAAAAGAAAACTGGATACAGACAGTCAGGCCTGATGATGTTGTTATCATTCCGGGAGATGTTTCCTGGGCGATGAACTTAGAAAGCCTGCAGTATGACATAAAATATTT
>SKKY01000013.1 GCA_007123515.1 Clostridia bacterium | reverse complement strand
TTCTAAAGATTCACATTAAGGAAGGTTGGTTTCTTTGATTACCTATATCTACGAAGAAGGTTTTGAAGGATTGCTGACAGCGATTTATGAAGCTTTTTACGGAAAAGAAAAACCCGAAGCGATTGTGTCGCAAAGAGAACACGAAGCAACGCTACATTGTGTTCCAGTTTGGGTTATGACAAATCATAAAAAAGCTGATAAAGTATACTCAGCGATAGGAAAAAAAATATCTAAAAATGCTCTTCGCTATATCTACTATGCGTATTTATCTGATTCAACTCAAAAAGGGATTAGAATTTATGACTACCTTAAACTTGGCTTTAAAGAAGGATCAAAAGTCGATCTGTTCGTGGCTGATCAGAGGGTAAGAGCGGTTCATGATCTTTATGCTAAAGTAGCCAGAGAGAAACACCGTATGCATGGTCTGGTGCGATTCCAACTGCTGGAAAACGGTATCTACTATGCCCGGATTGAGCCGGATCATGATATAGCTGAATTACTGGCACCACATTTTACAAAACGATTATCGGATCAGCACTGGATCATTCATGATCTTGCCCGCGAAAAAGCAGTGCTATATAATCAACATGAATGGGTCAGTACGATTCTATCTGAAACGGATATTCCACCTTTAAAAGAAGAGGAATTGCTTATTCAGGAGATCTGGAAAAAATATTTTAAACACATTGCCATTTCTGAAAGAAAAAATCATAAATTACAACGCAATTTTATGCCTAAACGATATTGGAAACATTTAACCGAAACACAGGAGTAAACAGGAAGGAACTAAAGTATGACAGTCAGCTATTATACGATAGGAAAAGACGGATCGGCAGAACATTTGATTCAAAAATCAAGATTTATCGGATATGCTAAAAGAACAGAAACAGAGGCTGCAGCTCAGGAATTTATCCGGGAAATTAAAAAGAAACATCATAACGCAACGCATAATTGTTCGGCCTATTTGATTGGTGAGTTTGATCAGATTCAAAAAGCTAATGATGATGGAGAGCCGGGAGGAACGGCTGGTATACCAATGCTTGAAGTTCTTAAGAAACGAAAATTAAAAAATGTAACTGTCGTAGTTACCCGCTACTTTGGCGGAGTCAAACTAGGTGCCGGTGGTCTTATCAGAGCTTATTCATCAACTACCTCGCTGGTGTTAGATACCATTGGAATTGTAAAAAGACAGGTTATGCAAAAGTATGAAATAAAAGCTGATTATTCTTTACTAGGTTTCCTGCAAAATGAAATAAAAAATTCAGAGTTCCATTTGCATCATATTGATTATGAGAGCAAAGTAGTATTATCTGTATTTGTTGAATCCGGAAAAGAAGAAAGCTTTAATAAATGGATGGTTAATTTGACAAATGACCAGGTGCTGATTACTGCCGGGGATAAAATTTATGCTGAAATTAAAATTAATCAATAAAATTTTCCAATAGATTAGTTTTTATTATTTGATATAATAATTTTAGTATCTAAAGAGTCTGTGCAGATCCCGGACTAATTATTTTAAAAAGGTGGTTTTTATGAAAGTAACAGAAATAAAGTCAATCTACAGAGACACAGAATCCTACATAAACAAAGATATTACCATTCAGGGCTGGGTAAGAACGCTTAGAGATTCAAAGAATTTTGGATTTATAGAAATAAATGACGGAAGTTTTTTTAAAAACGTTCAAGTTGTTTTTGATTCTGATTTATCCAATTTTAAAACGATAGCAAAATTAGCGATTGCTACAGCGGTAACGGTAAATGGTACACTTGTCAGAACAGAAGGAGCTAAGCAGCCGTTTGAAATAAAAGCAGATTCTATACAGGTGGAGGCTGAGTCCCATTCCGATTTTCCTCTTCAAAAAAAGAGGCATACTTTTGAATATTTAAGAACTATTGCCCATCTTCGTCCAAGAAGCAACGCATTTTCAGCGGTATTTCGTGTTCGATCAATTGCTTCTTTTGCCATTCATAAATTTTTTCAGGAGAGAAACTTTGTGCATGTGCATACTCCGATTATCACAGGTAGTGATGCAGAAGGTGCCGGAAATATGTTTAGAGTGACTACGTTAGATTTATCTGCTGTATCAAAGGACAATGAAGGTAAGCCAGATATCAGCAAGGATTTTTTTGAAAAAGAGACAAACTTAACAGTCAGCGGTCAGCTTGAAGGTGAGATATATGCTCTTGCCTATAAGAATATTTATACTTTTGGTCCGACTTTTAGGGCAGAAAATTCCAATACCGCCCGACATGCTGCAGAGTTTTGGATGATTGAACCCGAAATAGCTTTTGCTGATTTAGAGGATGATATGAACCTTGCAGAAGATATGGTTAAGTACCTGATTAACTATGTAATCGAACATGCGCCTGAAGAAATGGAATTTTTCAATAATTTTATAGATAAAGGCTTAATGGATCGTTTACAAAATGTGGTTTCATCTGAATTTGGAAGAATTACATACACAGAGGCTATAGAGATTTTAAAAGATTCCGGAGAGTCATTTGAATATCCTGTGGATTGGGGTCTTGATCTTCAAACAGAACATGAAAGATACCTGACTGAAAAAGTATTTAAAAAGCCAGTTTTTGTCACAGATTATCCTAAAAATATTAAAGCTTTTTATATGCGTATGAATGATGATCAAAAAACAGTAGCAGCAATCGATTTGCTTGTCCCCGGTGTTGGGGAGATTATCGGTGGGAGTCAAAGAGAAGAACGGTTGGAAGTATTAGAAGAGCGAATGAATGAAATGGATTTAAGCCCTGAAGACTATTGGTGGTATTTAGAGCTTAGAAAGTACGGTGGAGTAAAACATGCCGGATTTGGTCTTGGCTTTGAAAGGATTCTTATGTATCTAACAGGGATGAGTAACATCAGAGACGTTATTTCCTTCCCTAGAACAGCAGGTAATGCCGATTTTTAATTTTATAAACGGATACTTAATAAACAGTTAAAGAAGAAGAAAGGGTAACTTTTCTTCTTCTTTGTTTTTATGGAGTTCTTTTAGGGGTACATAATTAATAAGAAAAAACAGGGGGGAAAACATGACGGATATAGTACATACGGAAAAAGCACGAAAGCAATGGAGTTCTGAACCAGCCTTTATTTTTTCAATGT
>SKKY01000165.1 GCA_007123515.1 Clostridia bacterium | reverse complement strand
TTAATAACCAGGTGCATAATAATGGAAAACAGAAGTAGAAAATTACTTACTAAACCAATAGGCCAGTTGATTGTTAATTACTCGATTCCCGCTATTATCGGCATGATGGTCATGTCGTTTTATAATATTGTTGATACATTTTTCATCGGAAAATATGTGGGCAAACTTGGTATAGCCGGTATCGCTGTGGTTATGCCCTATAATTCCATATTGCTGGCTTCAGTCTCTTTAATTGCGATAGGATCGGCTTCTTTGATTGCAAGATCTTTTGGAGCTGCGGACGATGAAAAAGTTAATCGAACATTTAATATCACCTACTTGCTAACGCTACTTTTTGCCATTATTTTTTCTGTGTTTGGATTTGCTAATATTGATCGACTTATCTACTTATTTGGTGGAACCGATGCGATATATCCATTTGCATATGATTACCTTAAAGTGACAATCTTAGGGTCGGTCTTTGCCTTTTTTATTATGACCAGCAATACGATGATCAGAAGTGAGGGCAATGCAAGGGTAGCTATGACTTCTATGATTATGTCTGCTGTGTTAAATATCTTTTTGGATGCGCTTTTTATCGCGGGATTTAAAATGGGTATGACCGGAGCGGCTTTAGCAACAGTCACTTCCCAGTTTATCGGTGGCCTGTATGTGCTGTTCTACTTTTTTTCTGATGAATCCAGATACCGCTTTAGCCTTTCTGCGATGAAACCTGATGTAGTGATAATAAAAGAAATTTTCATTATAGGGACAGCGGCTTTTGCCAGACAGATCGGTAATGCGATCATGAATATTGTTGTGAACCAATCCTTTAGAATCTATGGTGGAGAACTGTATCTTGCCGCTTATGGTATTGTTGTCAGGCTTTTAATGTTTGCGACAATGCCTGTTTTTGGAATTGTACAGGGACTTATGCCAGTACTGGGCATGAATTATGGAGCTAAGGAATATAAACGGTCAATTGAAGCGATCGACAAATCGGCAGGCTTTGCCAGTCTGCTCTCCCTTAGTTTTTTCCTTATATTTATGTTTTTTCCCAGAGTCCTGGTGGGAATCTTTACCGATGATGCCGAGCTTATGGCTTATGCAGGATACGCTCTGGTCATTATCACAATGGGTTTTGCCACGATCGGTTATCAGATTGTCGGTTCCTCGATGTTTCAGTGCATTGGAAAAGGGATGCCCTCCCTATTTCTTTCGCTTTTGCGACAAGTGATTCTTTTAGTTCCGCTGGTTAATATCCTGCCGATCTATTTTGGAACAAACGGCATATTATATAGTTTTGTTATTTCAGATGTCCTTGCTTTCTTTATTACCTTCTTTATGGTAAAAGTCGAAAAAAATAAAATCAGAAAACGAATTAATGAAGAGACATTAACAGTTTAGGAGAGAAAAAATGATTAAAAAATATAGCTTAAATCTGTTATTAATATTTACATTATTAGTTCCTGTGATTACTTTTGGAATGCAACCGGAAAATCTACAGGATTTTGAAACAGGTGGTGTCCAGGATTATCAAGAGGAAGGCTTTCAAAATTATGAAGAAGCATATGCTAAGGCCATAGTACTTTCTGTTGTCGAAGAAGAATTAGACAGAGATCTTGGAGCAGGGATTATTGAAAATTATCAGCGGGTGATGATAGAGATAACGTCCGGAGAATTTAAGGGAAAAACGCCCATTATTGAGAATAATTATATAAGCTCACCGGGTTTTGAGATGCATGTGTCCGAAGGGGATCGCATTTTGTTAACGGTTCTCTATGATCAGGAAGGTTTTCAGACAGCGCACATTGTTGACTTTGTAAGAGACAGATACATTTTCATTCTCGGTTTTATTTTTCTTGCCCTGATGGTGGCCATTGGACGAATAAAAGGAGTCAAAAGTGTGATCTCACTGGTGGTTACCTTTTTAGTAATCTATAAAGTGATGATCCCTCAGATTTTTAACGGCTATAATCCGGTCCTTATCAGTGTGATCTCATCCGTAATCATTGCCTTGCTGACCTTTTTGATTATCAGTGGATTTTCTAAAAAAATGGTTGCTGCATTTTTAGGAACAACGGCAGGTTTGATCATTGCAGCTTTATTAGCCATGATTGTCAGTAATGCAGCCAATTTAACCGGATTTGGCTCTGAGGAAGCAAAAATGCTGTACTATTTCCCACAGTTTTCCGATGCAAACCTAAAAGGAGTATTACTAGCCGGGATTATCCTCGGGGCTTTAGGGGCTGTGATGGATGTGTGCATGTCGATTGCTTCAAGCATTGAAGAAGTCTCGGCTGCCGGCGAAGAAAAGTCTTTTAAGGCGCTGTTTACTTCCGGTATGAATGTGGGTAATGACATTATGGGTACAATGACCAATACTCTTGTCCTGGCCTATACCGGAGCCTCTTTGCCGTTGTTGCTTTTGTTAATGGCCAATGATTTATCTTTTTTACAGGTGATGAACTTTGAAATGCTGGCAGATGAAATAATCAGAGCCCTTGTAGGTACAATTGGATTAGTGATAGCGATTCCGATAACGGCCGTTATTTCGTCAGTGTTATTAAGAAAAAAAGCGTAAGGGGAAAAAGCGATGAATAAAATCATATCTTCATCAAGCCAGGATTATCTTGAAGCGATTCTGGAATTGTCATATGACAATAATGCAGTCAGAGTCACAGATATTGCCAACAAAATGAATATTAAAAAAGCCAGTGTTACCCAGGCCATAACGATCCTGGCAGAAGAAGGGCTGGTTACCTCAGAGCGCTATGGGCCGATCTATCTGACCGAGGCCGGGCTGGAGGAGGCTGAAAAGGTAAAGATTAAACATTCGTTATTAACCTATTTTTTTGAGACCGTTCTTGGAGTTTCAAAAGAAATTGCTGAACATGATGCCTGTCTTGTAGAGCACTCACTAAGTGATGAGACATTTTTAAAGTTTTCGAACTTCCTTAACGAAAAAGAATTACTTGATCATTTTGAAAAAAAAGATAAGCTGATTAATATTGTATGCAAGGACTGCAAAAAAATAGAAAAAGACGGATCATTCTGCTGTCCTGAATAAGCCGGGTTTGACAATTTTGGAAATAGCCATATAATTTATAGTACAGATACTAAAAGACTAACGCGTTGATAAGGACATGTATCGCAATAACCCCTTACAGAGAGAGAAAACCCTGGCTGGAAGTTTTCTTAGGAAAGGATTGCTATATACCACCTTTGAGCATTTGTTGAACCGCAATGGCGGATAAAACAAACGTAGCTTCTGCGATAAAGAAGACATAAGTGGCACAGATATGTGCAATTTGGGTGGAACCGCGATACTCCTCGTCCCATTGGGATATGAGGAGTTTTTTAATGCCAAAAATCAGAATAAGAAGGGTGAATAAATTATGATTCAGATTACTTTACCTGATGGTTCAAAAAGAACCTATGAACAGGAAATAATGACTCCGTATGAAGTAGCAGGAGATATCAGCCGGGGGCTGCAGAAAAAAACACTAGCGGCAAAAGTTAATGACCAGCTGGTGGATCTTGATTATCCTATACAAGAGGATGCATCCCTTAGTTTAATAACTTTTGACGATGAAGACGGAAAAGAAATATTCCGCCACAGTTCCTCGCATATTATGGCACAAGCCGTAAAAAATTTATTTCCCGGAACAAAAATTGCGATTGGTCCAGCCGTAAAAGATGGTTTCTACTATGACTTTGATTCAGAACATGTTTTTACGCCGGAAGATTTAGAAAAAATTGAAAAAGAAATGAACCGTATTGTAAAGGAAGACTATGGTTTTACAAGAGAAGAACTCTCAAGACAGGAGGCCATTGATCTTTTTAAAAGCCTTGGAGAAGACTACAAAGTGGAACTAATTGAAGATCTTCCGGAAGACTGCACGATCAGTGTGTATCGTGACGGCGACTTTGTTGATTTGTGCGCGGGTCCTCATCTGCCTTCAACCGGACACGTTAAAGCTTTTAAATTGTTAAGCATTGCCGGTGCTTACTGGAGGGGAAGCTCTGATAATAAGATGCTGCAGAGGATCTATGGTACATCCTTTACAAAAAAAGCGGAGCTAGATGCTTACCTTGAAATGCTGGAAGAGGCAAAAAAACGGGATCACAGAAAACTTGGACAGGAACTGGAGCTCTTTACCATTATGGAGGAAGGGCCGGGATTTCCGTTTTTTCTACCAAAAGGAACTAAACTTAAAAACCTCCTTTTGGAATATTGGAGAGAAATCCACGAAAGAGAAGATTATATAGAAATTGAAACACCAATTATTCTAAATAAAAAACTGTGGGAGACATCCGGACACTGGGATCATTATCGTGAGAATATGTATACGCTAAAGATTGACGAAGATGATTTTGCGATCAAGCCAATGAATTGTCCGGGCGCCATGATGGTCTATAAAAATGAATTACATTCGTATCGTGATTTTCCAATCCGGATGGCTGAAATAGGCAGAGTCCACAGGCATGAATTATCCGGTGCGCTTCACGGTCTGATGAGGGTTCGTGCGTTTACTCAAGATGATGCTCACATCTTTATGCTACCCGAGCAGATTAAAGATGAAATTAAAGCCGTGGTTTTAAAAATTGATGAAATTTATCAGCAGTTTGGGTTTACCTATAAAATTGAGGTATCCACAAGACCGGAGGAATCAATGGGTGCCGATGAAGATTGGGAGATAGCTGAATCCTCTTTGAAAATGGCTTTAGAAGAGCTGGGTAAAGACTTTGCCATTAATGAAGGAGATGGAGCTTTTTATGGCCCTAAAATTGATTTTCAGCTTGAAGATTGCCTGGGCCGCACATGGCAATGCGGAACGATCCAGCTTGATTTCCAGCTGCCTCAGCGTTTTGAGCTGACTTATGCTGGTAGCGATAATGAAAAGCACAGACCGATCGTTATTCATACCGTAGCCTTTGGCAGCATTGAGCGTTTTATCGGAATCATCACTGAGCACTTTGCAGGCGCTTTTCCTGTATGGCTGGCACCGGTTCAAGTAAAGATACTTTCATTATCAGATAAGCATCATCAGTACAGCCGTGACCTGTACCAAAGGTTTAGGCAGGCAGGCATCAGAGTCGAACTGGATAACCGAAATGAAAAGATCGGCTACAAGATAAGGGAAGCACAATTACAAAAAACCCCTTATATGTTGATTATTGGAGACAAGGAGATTGAGAGCGAATCCGTTGGGCTAAGAAAAAGAGGCGAAGGCGATCTTGGTGCGGTCTTAGCCAAAGATTTTGAAGCGATGATCCGTAAAGAAATCGCTGAAAGGTCAATGTAGAAGAAAATTAAACAGTTTGTGAATAACCGAAAAACTATTGACAGCTACACATTTCTGATTTACGATATCCAAGATGGCATCCTTAATGGAGCCGTACCGAAAGAATGGTTTTTAAAAAAGTTTAAAATTTTTGACAACTTAATAATAGATATTTAAATTTTTACATTCTGCTCTGAGCCCAATGGGACCGAGACTGAAAAGGAAATTGATACAAGCTAACTATGCCCTTTTTCTGTCTGCGCGCAGAAAAAGGGCTTTTTTTATCCTACTAAAAAAGAATGGTGAATCAAATGGTTTCTTTTATCGGTTCTGGCAGGGTTGCCAGGAGCTTTGGAAAATATATCGCAGAACATGGAGTGCAGTTGGGTGGTTTTTATGATGTCTTTCCCCAAAAAGCACAGGAAGCAGCAGAATTTTGTGGGAGCAGAGTGTTTCGTTCTCTAAGAGAGCTCCTAGCTGAGAGCCAGATCATTTTCATTAGCACCAATGATGATCAAATCCAACAGGCAGCAAAAGAACTGTTAGCAGAAAAAAATACTGAGGAGATCGCCGTTGGTCACTTTAGCGGCGTCCATAACTCGACGGTGCTATCCGGAATATTATCAGATAACCACTATTGCTTTTCGCTGCATCCCTTACAGTCATTCTCCGGAACAGAGTCAGATTTGATTTCTATGGCTGATACTTTTATCACAATAGAGGGTCAACCAAAGGCGATCGAGATAATACAAACCATCACAGAAAATATAGATAATACAGTACTTACGATAGAGCCGGAACAAAAGGTAATGTATCACGCAGCCGGTGTGGTCGCATCAAATTATGTTACGACCGTTATTGCTGAAAGTCTCTCCTATCTTGAAATAATCGGAATTGACAGGGAACAGGCCCTTAAGATGCTTAAACCACTGGTTATGGGAACGGTCGCCAATGCTTTTTCTATTGGACCGGAACAATCTCTAACGGGTCCGGTGGCCAGAGGGGATTATCAAACCGTTAATACACACATCAGACAACTGCATCAGGCAGATGAAGAAAAAGAACAACTATATAAAGAGTTAGGCCTTGCGACGTTAAAGCTTGCCGAAGAAAAACTCTTAACCGATAATAATACCATTAATCAGATAAAACAATTGTTCAGGGAGGAATATAAATGAAAAAGAAAACGACTAGCTGGTTTAAAGAAGCTAAACTAAACGGAGAAAAAATAACGATGCTTACGGCATATGATTATTCAACCGCTAAGCTGCTTGATGAGGCCGGTGTCGATTCCATATTGGTTGGAGATTCACTCGGGATGGTGATGCTAGGTTATGACAGCACCTTAAAGGTAACGATGGAAGATATGATTCATCACACGAAAGCCGTTACCAGAGGGGTAAAGAATGCCATGGTAATTGCCGATATGCCGTTTTTAAGCTACCACATTTCGGTGGAAGAGGCAGTAAGAAATGCCGGGCGCCTTATTCAGGAAGGTGGTGCAACAGCGGTAAAACTCGAAGGCGGCAATGAAATGGTCCCTGTTGTAGAAGCAATTATAAAAGCGCAAATTCCTGTTGTCGGCCATTTAGGTTTAACTCCGCAGTCGGTAAATTTGCTTGGTGGCTACAAGGTGCAGGGCAGAGAAGTTGAGGCAGCACAGGCTATTTTAGAAGATGCCCAGTTGCTCGAAGAATCCGGAGTGTTTGCCGTAGTGTTGGAATGTGTGCCAGATAAACTATCAGCATTGATTTCAGAAAAGCTTTCAATTCCGACAATTGGGATCGGAGCCGGTAATGACAGCGATGGTCAGGTACTGGTTGTACAGGATATGCTGGGTACCTTTACCGATTTTAAACCGAAATTTGTTAAAACCTACGGACAGATAGGTGAGCACACCAAAGAGGCTGTCAGACTCTACATTGATGAGGTCAAAAACCAGAAGTTTCCTGCTAAAGAACACACCTTTACCATCAGTGAAGATATCATAGAAAAATTATACTAAAAGATGGAGAGCTAAATGATTATAAAAGATATAAAAACACTCAGAGAAATCATAAAAGGTGAAAAAAGACGGGGCAGTTCCATAGGTTTTGTTCCGACAATGGGCTATCTCCATGAAGGCCACCTTTCCTTGATTAGAGAGGCAAAAAAAGAAAATGATTTTGTTGTGCTTAGTATTTTTGTTAACCCGATACAATTCGGACCTAACGAAGATCTTGAACAATATCCAAGGGATATTAAAAGGGATACCGAGTTGGCAAAAGCCGCCGGTTGTGATCTAATTTTTAATCCAGAAGTGGATGAAGTGTTTCCTAAGCCGCTAAAAACAAAGGTTATTGTTGAGGAACTTACAGAGCCTTTGTGTGGAAGAAGTCGTCCGACCCATTTTCAGGGAGTGACTACGATTGTCTCTAAATTATTTAATATGGTGGCTGCAGACAGAGCCTATTTTGGGCAAAAGGATGCCCAGCAGGCTGCGGTTATCATAAAGATGGCAGAAGATTTAAATTTTGATATTGCTATTACTGTGTGTCCGATTGTTCGTGAAGAAGATGGTCTGGCCATGAGCTCAAGAAATGTAATGCTCAATAAAGAAGAACGCAAACAAGCGCTGGCTCTTTATGGTTCTCTTGAGCTGGCAGAAGATATGATTGTGAAAGAAGGGATACTTGATCCGCAGACAATCATTGCAAAGATGGAAGATTTTATCAGTGACTATCGGCTTTGTCAGATAGACTATATTGAGATTCTTGACTTTGAAAACTTACAGGAAATCAAAGAAATACAAGGTAAGATCCTGATTGCCCTGGCTGTAAAATTAGGGCCAACCAGGTTAATTGATAATAAAATTATGGGGGTTTGATTATGTTATTAAATGTTATGAAGGGTAAGATCCACAAGTGCTATATTACAGAGGCTAACTTACATTACGTAGGTTCGATTACCATTGATGAGGACCTTCTTGATGCAGCCGGAATGTATGAAAATGAGAAAGTGGCCGTCGTTGACAATAATAACGGAGCCAGATTGGAAACATACATCATTAAGGGCGAAAGAGGATCTGGAATGATCTGCATGAATGGTGCAGCAGCAAGACTGGTTCAGCCGGGAGATGAAATCATTATTATTGCCTATACCTGGATTGAAGAAAAAGACTATCCAAAGCATGAACCGAAAGTAATTTTTACAAATAAAGAAAATAAAGTGGTTGATATTTCACACTTTGAAAAGCATGGAGATATTAAGTAGTTTTAATCATATTTTTTTCTTGATTTTTAGTACTTTATCGACTAATATTATCTTTGATAAATGAACGTTTCTTGAGAAAAAACGAAAATCGTTCGGTTATTGGCCAATCAAAGGTATTAGATAAGACTTATACCTGGGACAAACCTTGTTCTGGGTATTTTTTCTTTCTTTTTTGAGGATGGACGGTTATTATGGACTTATTAGAAAAAAAGATTAACGAAGAAGGAATAATCAAAGAAGGATCCATTCTCAAAGTAGATGGTTTTTTAAATCAGCAGATTGATATTGCATTGTTTTTGGAGATTGGTAAAGAGTTCCGGAAGCGCTTTGCCGGAGATAATATTGATAAAATTCTGACCATTGAATCGTCAGGTATTGGTGTGGCTTTTGCCGTTTCCCTGGCGATGAATCAGATTCCGGTTGTCTTTGCCAAGAAAAAAGAAGGAATTCTGCAAAATCCTGATTCGTTTATAAGTGATGTTTATTCGTATACGAAAAACAAAACGTATGAAATTAGTGTAGATAAAGAGTACCTGAAAAAGGGAGAACAAATTCTTATTATCGATGATTTTTTGGCTAACGGTCATGCCGCTCTTGGATTGATTGATCTGATTACTCAGGCTGGAGCAACGACAGTAGGTATTGGAGCTGTGATTGAAAAAGGTTTTCAGCAAGGACGTAAAAAGCTTGCTGAAAAAGATGTGCAAGTTGAATCTCTTGTGATCATCAAGGAATTCATTAATAACCAAGTTGTTTTTGACCATCAGGTCTGAACATAAATTAAAAAGGGGGTAACAAGTAATAATGAATAAGAAGTTTAGTATTTTGTTAGTCGCACTTTTAACAGTAACGTTAGTTTTAGCTGGTTGTGGTGGCGGCGCTCCAACTCCGGCACCGGATCAGGAAGATGAAGTTGTCGTTGGATTTATTTATGTAGGACCGATTGGTGACGGCGGATGGACTTATGCTCACAACGAAGGCAGATTATTTCTAGAAAATGAACTTGGAGTAAGAACGTTATACGCTGAATCAGTACCTGAAGACGATCAGGCAGTTATTAACGCAATTACAGACATGATTGACCAGGGTGCTAATGTTATCTTCGGCACAAGCTTTGGTTTTATGGACGGAATGGAAAGAATTTCAGCAGATTATCCAGACGTGGCCTTCATGCATTGTTCAGGCTACAAAACAACGGATAACATGGGTAACTATTTCGGCAGAATGTATGAACCAAGATATCTTTCCGGTATTGTTGCCGGTCTGAAGACAGAAACAAACAACATTGGCTATGTGGCAGCGTTTGAAATACCTGAGGTTGTCAGAGGAATCAATGCATTTGCTTTAGGAGTACAGTCAGTTAATCCTGATGCAGAGGTTAACATTAGATGGACTCAGACGTGGTACAACCCTGCAACTGAAAAAGAAGCGGCAAGAGCGTTACTTGATGCAGGCTCAGATGTTATTGCCATGCACCAAGACACAGCAGGTCCTTTACAGGCAGCGGAAGAAGCTGGCGGATATGCTATTGGTTACCATACAGTCATGGAATCTTATGCACCAGATGCCTATATGACATCACCAATCTGGAACTTTGGACCATACTATGTGGAACAAGTGCAAAGTGTAATGGACGGCACATGGGCTCCTGAAGTATACTGGGGTGGCATGAATGATGGTATCGTGGCGTTAGCTCCTTTAACAGAATTAGCTCCGGCTGATGCGTTTGAACTTGTTGAAGAAGCACAAGCAGCTATTACGTCTGGGGACATGCATGTATTTGCAGGTCCGATTTATGACAATCAGGGTGAATTACAAGTAGAAGAAGGACAAACAATGACTGACGGTGAAATGTTATCCTTCGACTGGTTTGTTCAGGGCGTTAGATAAGCAACAGTTAAATAATAAAGGTGGTTACTATGAATCAGAATCCCGCATTAGTATCAATGAACGATATAAGTAAAAGATTTGGTACAACTTTAGCTAATGATGCTGTTAACTTCAGTGTAGCGGCAGGAGAAATCCATGCCCTTTTAGGTGAAAACGGTGCGGGTAAAAGTACCCTAATGAACATGCTGTCCGGAGTTTATACTCCGGACAGCGGTTCTATTTATATTAATGGAAAAGAAG
Organism: Clostridia bacterium; assembly: GCA_007123515.1. Classification (GTDB taxonomy): domain Bacteria; phylum Bacillota; class Peptococcia; order Peptococcales; family SKKY01; genus SKKY01. The sequence goes on along the minus strand of SKKY01000165.1, from coordinate 969 downwards.
TGTTTTTTTCTTCCCCGAGAGACAGCATGGCTAATGGTGTGGGAATGATCCATCAGCATTTTAAACTTGTTGAGGTTCTAACGGCCCTGGAAAATGTCATTTTAGGGAATGAAAAATCACTTTTTTTAAATAAAAAGAAAAAGATGGCTGAAATTAAAGAGTTATCAGAAAAGTTTTTTCTTGATGTGGACCTTAAGAAAAAGGTGTACGACATGTCTGTCGGAGAAAAGCAGAATCTTGAAATATTAAAGGTTCTCTACCGTGGAGCAAAGATACTGATATTAGATGAACCAACAGCCGTTCTTACACCTCAGGAAACGGAAAAGCTCTTTAATATTATGCGAAAGTTAAAAAGTGAAGGCAATGCAGTTGTTTTCATCAGTCATAAATTGAATGAAGTAATGACCATATCCGATAAAACGACGGTTCTTTTAAAGGGTAAAAGTGTCAGTACGCTAGATACTAAAGAAACAAATCCGGCTCAGTTAACTGAAATTATGGTTGGGTATCCGGTTAAGCTGGAAATAAAAAGAGAAACCTATCCCGATCCTCAGGAAGTCTTTACGGTAAAAGGATTGACATCGTACAACAATGTAGGCATAAAAGTCTTGAAAGATATTTCATTTTCCATGAACTCCGGAGAAATTCTAAGTATTGCCGGAATTGCCGGAAGCGGTCAGAAAGAACTGTGTGAAGCGATTGCCGGTTTATACCAGGTACAATCCGGTTCGATTATTTTTAAAGGTGACGAACTTGTAGGGAAAACGCCGAAAGAAATTATAAAAAAAGGAATCAGCATGAGCTTTATTCCGGAAGATCGCCTTGGCATGGGACTTGTTGCCAATATGGATATTGTTGATAATATTTTACTAAAACAGTACCAAAGAACGCCTGGCTTTTTAGTGGACAGAAAACCGGCTCGCAGCAAAGCTGCAGAAATTGTGGAAAGGCTAGAAATAAAAACGCCCG
>SKKY01000011.1 GCA_007123515.1 Clostridia bacterium | reverse complement strand
TTGCATAGACACAACCGGCTGTCGTACAACCACATAAAATTGCCGTATCAATGTTCATACCAATCAGCATTGGAGCCAGGTGCGTCCCAAAAAAGGCTGAGGGCCAGTGCTTTTCTATAGTGATATCTTCTTCTCTGATATCTAGACGTTCATCAAATTCATAGTACCAATGATCTCTGGTGAACTCTCTTAAAATTTTTGCTTTGTGCCCAAACACTGTCAAATCAGAACCATCTTTGTTGTATCCAACTCTTGTATAGATGATTTTCATGTTTTTCTCTCTTGCTGCATCCACTATTTTCTTTGTCATCTCCACAGCTTCTGTCATATCGCCACCTGCCGGAGCATCCGGCAGGGTAAATCCTTTTTGAAAATCAATTACGATGAGGGCTGGTCTCTTTCCAAAGCCTGCACCTCCGCCTAATTTAGCCTTATCATATATTTCTTCTTTTTTACCACTCATTATTGTACCTCCTTATTGCATTTATCCGATGACTAATCGCCACTAAAATACCGCTTTTTAATTACAGGATAAGTGGCGTAAAGTCCCGGGATTATTATCACTGTATTTAGATGGTGTATACAGTTCCACCTGAATTATGTTTCATTTTTTTACTGTTACATTCTTACTGGAAACTTTTCTTTTATTATTTTACCTCTTGGCTCTTCATCAACAATTTTGTAGTTTTCAGCAACTAAATGACCTCTTAAGAAAGTAGCCGTAGGAACACCTTTTACTTTCCAGTCCTGATAGATGCTAAATTCATTACTGCTTTCGCTTTCTTTATAATCGATTGTCATCTCTTTATCAGGGTCGATGATGACAATATCAGCATCCGAACCTACTGCAATTGTTCCTTTTTTCGGATAGATACCAAAAGCCTTAGCCGGGTTTTCACACAATATTTTTCTGAGCATATCCAGTGTAATTCTTCCTTTTGTGACACCTTCACTAAACATTAATGGTAATAATACACTCAGGCCATCTCCACAACCTGGTGAGGTCTCCCAGAATCCCGGATCAAGTTTTTTATCCCTTGTAAAAGCGACATGATCTGTTCCAACACAAGTAATAACGCCTTCATTTATCGCTTTCCATAATCTCTCTCTGTCTTCATCTTTTCTGATTGCAGGATTTACTTTCGCAAATTTTGCCAGATCGTCATTATTTCTGAAAATCTCATCATCACAGGAATGCATCAGATAATGAATACAGGTTTCACCGGTAATATCCATACCCTGCTCTTTAAAAAATTTCAGTAAATCAACTGTTTCATGAGCACTAATATGCACTACATATAAGTGACAATTAGTATCTCTGGCAATATAAGCTCCCTTAGCTAAATCAATGGCTTCTGTAATGTTTGGTCTGGCTTTATTAAAAGCAGCCAAATAATTATCTGTTTCTTCTTCCATGACTTCAGGAGTAATAAACTCAAAAATAGCAGGATCTTCTGCATGAATCATGGCAAATGCTGAACCGCCTAATTTACCCACTTCCCGAAAGGCATTATACATAAAGGCTGTATCTAATCCTGCCTCATCCATGCCAAAAATCTTTGCCCCTTCTCCTCTGTAAGCCAGAAGAAATTTAAATGCCGTTACACCCTGTTCAAAGAGCGCAGGTAATTCTTTTAGATGATCTTCATTTCCCGGAGCAACATAGAACTTCACATCAGAGTAAATCTTATCTGTTCCGCCAATTGCAATATCCAGCTTTTCCTGAATCGGGGGACTTCCGAAAAGCGTAGTCGTATTAAGTGTTGTGACGCCACCCTGTGCAGCCGCTCTGGTTTCTGTTTTCAGATTTGAAACATATGTTTCAGGCGTAAGATCCTGCAAGCCAAGGTGACTGTGAGGTTCAATAATTCCGGGAAAAACAATCTGTCCTTTAGCATCATAGGTTGTCTTAGCATCCGGAAGCATCTCATCGCTGGCAATTTCCTGGATGATACCATCCTTTATGGCGATTCCGCCCTTGATCACTCCATTTTCCGTACATACCAATCCGTTCTTAATTACTAAATCCATCATTATTTCTCCTTTCATTGTTCTATAGATAACAACAAGAATATTTTGTTGTTACTAGCAGATTACCTTAATCCACTTATCATAAAACGTATATTCACCTTTTATTCACACTTTGTTACTTTATTCCCATTATTAAAAATCCCAAACAAACGGCATCCAGAATGTAACAAAAATCGTGATGATAATAATCGCAATAAACTGTAAGATCGCTCCGTATTTAACCATATCCGTAAGTTTTACATAACCGCTACCAAAAATTATAGTAATTGGTGGAGCCGCCACCGGAAGCATAAAGGCAAAAGACGCTGCTGTTGTTGTAGCAATCATTAATGCCAATGGATCATCAAGTGCCATGGCAGCTCCGAGAGTGGCGGCTATCGGTAGCATGACTGAAGTCGTTGCCGTATTTGAAGTAATGTTTGATAAAAGACTGACGGATAAAACAACAATAAATAGTATCAACATAACCGGCATATTCTGTAATTGAGACAGATTCATTCCTATCCAGTCGGCTAACTCAGTTTCGATAAAGGCGTTTGCAAGAGACAAACCCCCGCCTAATAAGAGCAAAATACCCCAGGGAATTTTCAAAGCATTGTCCCAGCTATTTAGGAATACGCCCTTTTTGAAGTCTACCGGATACACAAAGGTTAAAATGATTCCTATGACAGCTATTGCCGCATCCGTAATACCTGGAACGAACTGTTCAATTAGGAATGAACGACTGATCCAGGCGAGCGCTACAAGAGAAAAAACAATAGCTATGCCTCTCTCACCATCACTAATCGGTCCTAAGTCTTCTTTTTCATTCTCAATCATTTCCTTACCCTGTTTTAATTCTTTAAAAGGCGATGGAAAAGCAATTTTAGTCATAAAAACCCAGCTGATAATTAAAAAAGTAATCGCAATTGGCAACGCATAGATAAACCAGTCAAAAAAAGTAATATCAATGCCACTTTGCTGTTGCACAAAACTGGCAAATACAATATTCGGAGGGGTTCCTATTAAAGTAGCCATACCTCCGATGGCTCCGGCATATCCAACAGAAAGCAACAGGCAGGTAGCAAAACGGCCGGCATCTTCTTCACTTTCTTTTATCAGATCCGCTATTTGTTTTATTACTGCAATTGCTATAGGAAGTATCATCATGGTTGTAGCTGTGTTAGAGATCCACATAGAAAGAAACGCTGTCGCCAGCATAAAACCTAATACCAGTCTATCTGGACTGGTACCGGTTATAAGAATAATATGAAGTGCCAGTCTCTTATGGAGATTCCAGCGTTCAAGTGTAACCGCTAGCATAAAACCACCCATTATCAAAAAGGCATTTGGATTGGCATAAGGCTTCGCTGCTTCTTCCATTGATACTACATCCATAATGGGGAAGATAATGATTGGTAAAAGGGCTGTTACAGCTAAAGGTACGGCTTCAGAAATCCACCAGACAGCCATCCAGGCAGTAGCAGCCAGCACATATTTCCCTTCCACTGTTAACCCTTCAGTAACAGGTAAAAAACTTATAAAAGCAAACAGTAATGGTCCGGCAAATAAACCAATTTTTTGTCTTTTTCCGTAGGATTCTTCTTTTTTCATTGTTTAACACACCTTTTATGTCATATATAACGTCTCTCAAAACGTGATTACACTCTCCAGAAAATTTTTAAACATAAAAAAACAAACTATTAATATAGTTTGTTTTTTTATGTGGTATTTATTTTTGCAATTCATCAATAAACTGGTCAACATCCTCTTTCGTCGAATTATATGAGGTGACCATCCTGACTACATTTTCAAGAGGATACATCAGATAATAATATTCTTTATTAATGGTTTTATCTATAATTTCCTGAGGGAACCTGGCAAAGATCATATTGGCATTGACTGCATTTTTGATCTCTATTTCGGGTATCTCCGTTAATCTCTTTGCTAAGTATTGTGCCGTGCTATTAGCCTGCGTTGCATTATCTCTCCATAAATCATCTTCAAGATAGGCGATAAACTGCGCTGAAATGTATCTCATTTTTGAAACAAGTTGCATACCTTGTTTGCGGATAAATTTTGGGTTACTTGTTACTTCCGGTCTGAAAGAGATGATAGCTTCCCCCATCATCATACCGTTTTTTGTCCCGCCAAAGGAGAGTAAATCAACTCCTGTATCAGCAATCATTTCATTAAAGCTAATGCCCAGAGATACAGCTGCATTGGCTATCCTGGCACCATCCATATGCAAATACATATCATGCCGGTGGGTAAAATCAGCTATTTCTTTTATTTCTTCCGGCGTATAAACGGATCCAAATTCCGTGCACTGACTGATACTAATGATTTTTGGCTGATTATGATGTTCATTTCCTTTGTCTAAAAGAAATTTTTCAATGCTTTGTACATTTATTTTTCCATGGTTATGCTCTACAGAACTGATCTTAGCTCCAATATATTTTTCAAGAGCCCCACATTCATCTGTATTAATATGAGTGGATTCCGCACAAATCACACTCTCGTAAGACTGCATCAATGCACTTAAACCAATCACATTGGCACTGGTTCCATTAATAGTAAAATAGACATCTGTGTCTTTGTTAAAAAGAGACTGCATCATTTCTGTTGCATGTTTGGTATAAGGATCATTCCCGTATGGAAATGCAACTCCTTGGTTTACTTCTGTAATTTTTTTCAGAACCTTTTTATGTACCGTTGATGAATTATCACTAATAAACATGATGATCTCTCCTTTTAATTTAGTATGTAAAAAAGAGACAGCAGGAATGAATCTCCGCTATCTCTTTATCCTGTCTGAATATTATGCTATATGCTTAATAGTCACTTTTTCTTGGGGCGCTTTTTTTAGGTTTTCCCTCGCGCCTTTTTGGACCATCAAATGGTTTTCTGTCACCATATGGTTTCTTTTCTCCGTAAGACTTCTTTTCACCATAAGGCTTTTTCTTTGGCTTTGATGAACCATTTCCTCTGCCTTTTTGGTTTCTCGAATGACCTCCGCGATCATGAATCGTAACCTCGGAAATTGGATCTTTTTTTGATTCCAAATTCAGGTTGCCAAGCTCAAGCTTTAATAAAGCGGCAGCTACTTCAATTGAAGAATGGTCATCACTGGTAATATTATCCAAAATAGCCATGTAAGGCTGAAGACTTCCTTCATCGATATAGCTTTTAATTTTTGTGGATAAAGCATCGACTTTAATCGACTCAATGTCTTTTAAGTTAGGAATGCTAATTTTATCAATCTTCTGTTTGGTATAACCCATAATGTTTTTTAGAAGATAAAATTCTCTCATTGTAACAAAAGAGATAGCCTGTCCATCTTTCCCGGCTCTTCCTGTACGGCCAATTCTGTGAACATAGTATTCATCATGATTTGGTACATCATAATTAAATACATATTCTACATCATTAATATCAAGTCCTCTTGCGGCTACATCAGTCGCTACAAGTATTTCAATATCACCCGTTTTAAACTTATTGATTACTCCAAGACGAGCCATCTGCGTCATGTCTCCGTGGATTTTATCAGTCAGATACCCTCTGGTTTGCAAATCACCGGTTACATCATCAACACGTTTTTTTGTATTACAGAAAACGATTGCTCTTTTCGGTTCATACGCATCAAAAAATCTGGCTAATACTTCCATTTTGTCTTTTTCATGAATCGTTACATAGGTTTGCTTGATGTTTGGTGTTGATAATTCTTTTCTGGTAATTTTTACTTCTACAGGATCTTTTTGAAACTTATTGATAATCGCCATGATCTCTTTAGGCATAGTTGCCGAGAAAAGAAGCGTCTGACGATCTTCGTTAGTGCTTTCAAGAATGGTTTCAATATCTTCTCTGAAACCCATATTAAGCATCTCATCTGCTTCATCTAGAACAAATATTTTAAGATTATTAAGTTTCAATGTTTTTCTGCGTAAATGATCCATAATTCTGCCTGGTGTACCAATAACTACCTGAACACCTTTTTTTAACCTTAAAATCTGACGGTCAATAGACTGTCCGCCAAATACTGGCAGAACTTTAACACCCTCTTTATATTTTCCGATTTTAGAAAATTCTTCCGAAATCTGGATTGCGAGTTCTCTTGTCGGACACAAAATCAGTGCCTGAGTGTTTCGGTCTGCCGGGTCTACCATGTCTATAACAGGAATTGCAAAAGCTGCTGTTTTCCCTGTCCCTGTCTGTGCCTGTCCTACTACGTCTTTACCTTCCATAATTACCGGAATGGTCTGTGTCTGAATAGGCGTTGTTTCCTCAAAACCCATTTCATTTAGACCTTTAATAATTGATGGAGAGCATTGTAAATCTGAAATTCTAATTGTATTCACCTCTAAATATTTTTCTATAACTTTTGTTATCAAATCATTATAGCATTTATAGACCTAAAGGTCAAATTGTTTGACTTTAGTCATTGTCGCAAGCATCAATCCCACAAAAAGACCCTGTGCCAGGAGCAGTGTTAAATAGTTACCGAAACTGCCACCGGATATAGCGATTAATGCCCTTTCAATCGGAGATCCTAATACAAGATCGGTCATTCTTATCACAATAAAAAAGCCTACCGCCGAAGTGGCTGAAAAAAACAACGCTTTAGTCGAAAAACGATAATTGTTTTTTTTCGTGTATAAAAGCATTACCGCCAATAAGGCATACAGAATTATAAAGAAAATCTGAAATCTGAAGAACATAAACCCTAGTAAAATAATAGCTGCTATAAAGGTTAATCCTTCTTTTATTTTCATATCTTTTATCGTAATTGAAATAAGCAACGGCACGATCACGGCATTAAAAATATTGGTTGTGCCCCGGAATAACAAAAAAGATACAACAATTAGCGCTAAAAAAATTGCAGACTTAGTTAGCTTTTGTACATGCAATGGTCTATTTCCTCCGGATGTCTATTTTTTTAACTCTTCGATAAATATACGCAGGCTTTCTTTATTAAAACCTTGCGCATCGATCTGATTAACGATCGCAGACCCTATTATAACACCATCTACTAAACCAGACAATCTGCGCACATCCTCCTTGTCCTTAACACCAAATCCTGCACAAACAGGAATCTGACTAACCTCTTTTACCTGACGAAGATACGTTTCTAAATCTTTATGAAAGGTTACATCGATACCGGTGACTCCCATTGTTGTTACACAATAGACAAAACCATGTTCTTTGTGATTTTCAAGTATGTCTTTGATTCTGTTTTTGGAAGTAGGCGCTATTAAAGGAATCAAGGCTGTCTGATTCTGATCAAGATCAGCTATTAGTTCTTTTTGTTCTTCAAAAGGAAGATCGGGAATAATCAATCCGTCGATTATTCCATAACACTCATTAATAAAGCGCTTTGTTCCATACTGAAGAATCATATTGTAATACACTAAAAAAACCAGAGGAATTTCTGTCTTTTTTCTTATGTTTCTGGCCATCTCAAAAATTGCCTTAATGGTTGTTCCGCTCTTTAGTGACCTTGATGCGGAAGCCTGAATCACCGGACCATCGGCTAATGGATCTGAAAAGGGAATACCCATTTCTATAATATCTGCACCACCCTCAATTTTAGCCAGAATGATTTCCTCCGTTGTATCAAGGGCAGGATCACCAGCGACAACAAAGGTAATCAGAGCCGTTTTCTTCTCTTTTTCAAGTTCTTTAAATGTTTGATTAATTCTGTTCATTTGTCTGGCTCCTTTCTAGTTCAGCAACAGTATGAATATCCTTATCACCGCGACCGGAAAGATTTATAACAATAATGGCATCTTTTGATAATGTAGCTGCTATCTTTCCGCCTTCGGCGATGGCGTGTGAGCTTTCTAAAGCCGGAATGATCCCTTCAATTTTTGTAAGAAGATAAAAAGCTTCAATCGCCTCATCATCCGTAATTGATGTATACGTAGCCTTGTTAGAAGCAAAAAGAGCTGCATGTTCAGGTCCTGTGCCCGGGTAGTCTAGGCCTGCTGAAACAGAATGAGCCGGAAGTATTTGTCCATCTTGATCTTGCAATAAATATGTTTTCATTCCATGGAGAACACCCACTCTTCCCTTTGCAAAGGCTGAAGCGTGTTCATGGGTCTCTATGCCTTTTCCGGCAGCCTCTACTCCAATTAGCTTAGTGTCCGGCAAATCAAGATAAGGATAAAAAATACCCATTGCATTACTGCCACCACCCACACAGGCAACAATTACATCAGGCTGACGTCCTTCCTTTTCAGCTATCTGTTTTTTTACTTCTTCTCCGATAATTTTTTGAAAATCCCGAACCATCGTGGGGTAAGGATGAGGCCCCACCACTGAACCGATTACGTAAAAGGTATCCTCAGCATTTGCCACCCAGCTTCTGATCGCTTCGTTTGTAGCATCTTTAAGCGTTCGGCTTCCGGAACTAACCGTTACAACGGTAGCTCCCAAAAGACGCATTTTAAAAACATTAATCTCTTGTCTTTTAATATCTTCTTCCCCCATATAGACGATACACTCCATATTAAAAAGAGATGCACCGGTGGCTGTGGCTACTCCATGCATTCCGGCTCCTGTTTCGGCAATCACTTTTTTCTTGCCCATCTTTTTAGCCAAAAGTAGTTGCCCGATTACATTATTTATCTTATGAGCTCCTGTATGATTTAAGTCTTCTCTTTTTAAATAGATTTTTGCTCCATTAAAATGTCTCGTCAGATTTTTTGCATAATATAGAGGCGATGGTCTGCCAACATATTCTTTAAGATAATATAGGTATTCATCTTTAAAGGCCTGATCATCTTTGTATGCTTCATATTGCTTTTCCAGCTCTTTAAGTGGGTTCATCAACGATTCCGGAACAAATTGTCCCCCAAACTCTAAAAAATACGATGAGGTTTTCATAGTTCGCACTCTCCTTATAAATTCTTTTACTTTCTTTTGATCTTTTTTGCCTCCGGTTTCAACTCCACTGCTTACATCAACAATAGCAGGCTGCAATTTTTTAATGGCTTCAACAATATTATCCGGAGTTAACCCTCCGGCCAGGACATAGTTTCTGCTTTCTGAAAAATTCTTTGCCGCATTCCAGTCAAAACAATAACCGGTTCCTCCTTTAGCCTGTTCTGAAAAACTATCTAAAAGAATCGTACTATTCTGATCAAAATCAAAGGCTTTTTGTAAATCTTTTTTTTCTTTTACCGCTATCGATTTCCAAATTTCTTTATCATATTGTTCTTTGATTTTTTTTATATCGTTTATGCTTTCACGGCCATGGAGCTGTATGACATCGAGATTGCATATTTTTGCAATATTTAGAACCTCTGATGGTGGCTGATCAGCGAAGACTCCGACCGTTTTTATATGTTTATCCAATGCTTTTTTAAGATCACAAACTATTTTTGCATCGACTTTCCTTTTACTCTCCGCAAAAACAAAACCAATATATTCAGGTTTTTCCCGATTCATAATCAACACTTCTTCATCTGATTGAATACCACATATTTTAATTTTGGGTTTAGGCATTTTTATAGGCCTCCGCAGTTTTCTGTATGTTTTCTGTCCTCATAAACGATTCTCCAATTAGTACCGCATTCACTTTGCTATTTTTTATTTTTTTAATATCTTCTTTTGTTTTAATCCCACTCTCACTGATAACCAGAATGTGATCCGGTATCCTCTTTGCTAATTTTTCTGTGGTTGAAAGATCGGTAACAAAAGAGACTAAATCACGATTATTAATACCAATCATATCTGCATCGGTTGCTAAGGCTTTAGTAAGTTCATCATCATTATGCACTTCAACGATTGCATCTAAACCCAATTTGCGTGCCAGCGTAAAAAATTCCTGTATCTTTTCTTTATTAAGAATCGTGGCTATTAACAAGATGCAATCGGCTCCTATCTGTTTAGCCTGGTAGATTTGTTTTTCATTAATAATAAAATCTTTCATTAATATAGGACGACTTATATGTTGTCTGGCCTCGATCAGATCTTCTGATGATCCTAGAAAAAAATCCTCTTCTGTCAGAATGGATATGGCATCCATGACCAAACCATATTCGTTTACACGGTCTTTCAGATTAAAGTCTTCATTAATCAAACCAAGTGAAGGGGAGGCTCTTTTTATTTCACCAATGATCGACAATCCTTCTTTCTTTATTGCATCATAGAATTTGCGTTCATTTTTTGAGTAATTTTCGGAAATAACCATATCTTTAAGTTTAGCCACTCTTATTTTTTTTGCAGCGATAATCTGATCAAGAAACATGTTTTGCGCCTCCCTTTTTTCCTATCTTTTTTGAAATTCCAATGAAGTCTTTAAGTTTTTGTAAAGCTTTTCCGCTATCTATGATATCTTCAGCGATCCTTGCGGCTTGTAATAATGAATCTGCCTTTTGAGCAATATAGATGGCTGCTGCGGCATTGAGAACCAGCAAATCTCTCTCCGGTCCAAGTCTTCCTTTAAAGATATTTTTTATAATGTCCGCATTATTTTCTGCCGAACCACCTTTAACTGCATCGATATCTGCTCTGGCTATTCCGAAATCTTCAGGCTGAATATAATAGGTTGAAATGCGATCGTTTTTAAGTTCACTGATTTTAGTTGTTCCTGAAACAGATATTTCATCTAATCCTTCAAGCCCGCTCACACAAAGAACATGAACAGAACCCAATTTTTTAAGAACTTCACAGATGATTTCTGTCAAATTTGGATCATAAACGCCGATAACCTGATATTTTGCATTTCCAGGATTGGTCAGTGGCCCTAAAATATTGAAGATAGTTTTTATCGAAAGTGTTTTTCTCACATTGGCCACATGTTTCATGGCTTTGTGATAAGAAGGAGCAAATAAAAATCCTATGTTCGTTTTCTTAATGATTTCTTCTACTTCTCCAGGATTTATATCAATAATGGCTCCGAGTTCTTCTAATACATCCGCACTGCCACATTTACTGGTAACGGCACGATTGCCATGTTTTACAACGAATGCACCGGCAGCTGCTGCCATAAAGGCTGCGGCTGTAGAAACATTATACGTATCTACATAATCTCCACCGGTTCCGCATGTATCAATGATTATGGATTGGTCTACCTTTACTTTTTCAGATTTATCCCTCATAACACTGACGGCCGCAGCGATTTCATCGATACTTAGCCCTTTCATTTCCAGGGATATTAATAAAGCCGATATCATAATATCGCTGACTCTGCCATCCATAATCAGCGTGATCATCTCTTTCATTTCTTCGATGCTTAGATCCTGTTTTGTCATGATTTTTGATAAATATTCTTTATGCATCAGATTCACCTGCCTTTAGGAAATTATTTAAAATTTTCTTTCCATCAGGAGTGTTTATTGATTCAGGATGAAACTGCAGACCGTAAATAGGATACTCCGAGTGTTTAAGGGCCATTATGATGCCATCATCAGTCTCTGCAATGACAGTAAGTGCATCCGGTATTGTTCCTTTATCAACAATCAGAGAATGGTAGCGGGCTACCCTAAAGACGTCACTTAACCCTGAAAAAATCGGATCATTTTTATGGGTAATCTTTGATGTTTTCCCATGAAAGAGTTCGGGTGCTTTTTTTATCTTACCTCCAAAGTACTGTCCGATGCATTGGTGCCCGAGACATACCCCGAGGAGCGGTTTGCGACCGGAGAAAACCCGGATGAATTCGAGACTGTTTCCCGCTTCATTGGGCG
>SKKY01000108.1 GCA_007123515.1 Clostridia bacterium | reverse complement strand
TATTTCAAGAGTTTCAGAAACAGATGAATTAAGAAATAAAGCACTATATTTATCAGGAAACCAAATTACACTTGAGCCTTTGTTATCCGATAAAGAAGTCCTTCATGAAGAAATATTTGGTAATTCCATGGTTGCTGCAATTTTGGCTGATCTAAGTTCCGATGAACGTGATCATTTGCAGAAACAAGGGATCGAAATCAGTAGCATCCCTTTACAAAAACTTTTTATCTATCTTTCAAAAGAGAAGAACAACGATCACGATAAGAAAAACGGGAGGAATAAATGATGCTAAATAGTATTAAATCAAACCTGATTTTTCATAAAAACAACTCACTGACCGGCATTCTGATCTTTTGGGCAATTCTATTAACAATTATGATTCTCAGCCTTTTTATCAACACGGCGACCGATGCAACCGTTGGTTTATTCATCTCCCATCATTCGGAACAGGTAAACGAAACAACCATTCATCTTGGCACAGGACCAGAAGGTGATGGTATGCAAAATAACAAAACCGTCAGTACAGCCGCTGCTGCTTTCCCGGCGATTATTATTTTTTCGATTATTATTGGACTAATCTCTCAACCAGAAAATTACAGTTTTTTAATTGGACTCGGTTCATCAAGAAGAGCTTTTTTTATCGCCCAAGTAATTGCATTAACGCTTATCGGTTATGTAAATGCCGCCATTTTCACCCTGGCATATACAGCAGAAAGTGTCATTTTACCCATGATTGGACTCCATCAACTAAATTTCCAACCCTTTTACGCATTTACTATGAATGCATTTACTTCATTCATATTTCAAGGCTTAACTTTTTCTTTAGTGTCCGCTTTTTTTATGTTGATCGCAGCGCTTTTTTACCGCTTTGGCGGAGTTCCAACCATTATAGGATTTGTTGCATTGATCACCATTTCCACTATTCTGCCTGATAATCTAAAAGAATGGCTATTCTACTCTCCAATCGAATGGTTTTTCGTTGGGAACTCTAGCCTTTGGATCCTCTTGCCAAAACTTCTATTAATGCTTCTTATTTTGTGGAGCATTGGCTGGATGATACTGAGAAAAACTCCGGCAAAATAACGGGTCTTTATTTTATTAATCGTGAAATGTGTATAATTGATATATAATAGACCACACTATCTTAGAAAGAAGTTGATACCTTTGAGTAAAACACAAATGATAATGCAACGATTACAAGGCCTGACTGATGCCCTCGGACGCTATCCACTAACAAGTGCTTTTTTAGCTGCTTCCGCCATCATCAACGCTTTAAATATTAATGATTACTCACTTAATTATGAGAAGTTCATCGTTACTTTCGTAGTCGGAGCTTTTCTTGGCGCTGTAGCTCAGGCAATCTTTGAACGTTTTTTTACAAAACAGCATCATCGGATTGCTCTTTCGGCGCTTGCAGCTCTTCTAACCGGAGGTTATTACTTCATCATTTCAGCAGCACCCGAATTTAGTGTAGAGATCGGACTCCGGACATCGATCGCTCTTTTTGCTCTGTTAATTAGCTTCATCCTTGTTCCTTCACTTAAAAACAAGACCAGTTTTAATCAAAGCTTTATGATTTCTTTTAAGTCCTTTTTTGTCGCCTTATTCTTTTCACTGGTCATTATGCTGGGCATGTCTTTAATTATCGGAGCCATTGATCAGCTCTTGTTCCGTGTTTCATATAGAGCCATTGCTCATACAGCCAATATCATATTCACCCTTTTTGGCACCTTATACTTTTTATCTCTAGTTCCTTTGTATCATAAAGAAAGTGAGGAACAGATAGCCGAAGCAGCAAGTACTCCAAAATTTTTAGAAATTTTAATTTCCTATATCATTATTCCGTTAACTGCTGTTTTTACAGTCATCTTACTTATTTATATCTTCTTAAATATCGGTGGTCAGTTCTGGACCGATAATCTTCTTGAACCCATGTTGGTCAGCTATTCAATCATCGTTATCTTAGTCTATATTCTGGCAAGTTCTCTTTCTAACAAGTTTGCTAACCTGTACCGAAAGATTTTCCCGAAAATTCTGGTACCCATCGTTATTTTCCAGATTATTTCATCGGTGCTTAGTCTTGGAGATACTGGAGTCACCCTGGGACGCTACTTCACTATCCTTTATGGAGTCTTCGCCGCAACAACCGGCGTCATTTTAAGCATCGTACCACTTCGTAAAAACGGACTGGTTGCCATTCTTTTAATCGCTTTTTCAATTGTTTCAATTGTTCCGCCGACCGATGCGTTTACCATCAGTCGCAACAGTCAACTACGGATTGTAGAAGAGACACTTATCAGCAACGACATGCTTGCAGATGATACCGTTATGCCGGATGCAACTATCTCCGAGGAAGACAAGGATCGAATCCGAACCGGTATGCGCAATCTTCAAAATTTAGGATACATTGAAAGAATTTCATGGCTCCCAGAGGACTTCAACTACTATCGTGATTTTAGTGATACCTTTGGATTTAGCGAATATGAAAGAGCGGATCACATGAGAGACTTTACTTTTGTCAATCTTGATTCTCAAGAGCCGATTTCCATTTCAGGCTACGATTTTATGTTGTCGCAATATAGAGTGTCTAACAGGGAAGAAGCCGAAGGAATAGTCACTACTTTTACAAAAGGTGAATTGGACTATACGATCGAAGAGATTCGCAACGCCGAACAAGAAGTTACGCTGGTTCTTTACGAAGATCCTGAAAATGAACTGCTACGCTTTAACACACAAGATATTTTTGAATTCTTCATGGACTTTGAGGACACAAATAACATGATTCCTCCGGAAATAGCCACTTTCAGCGCAGAAAGCGATGAAGCGATACTGACCGCTATTATCCAGGATCTCCATATTGATAAATCTTCCAATGAGACCAGACAAAATGCAACCATGTATTTGCTGATTCGGGTTAAATAGCTTTTTAGTTAATACATCTCTGCTCTCTTACTTTTTGCGTAAGAGAGCACTTTTTTTACATATTTTAAAAAAATGAAACCCTTTCTATTTTAGTTCGTCTTAGTAAGTGAAAGGAAAGTGAGGTGACCATTATGGCTCAATCTTCCCAATCAAAAGAAGATATCCTATTTGAATCAATCTACAGAGATCTTTGGGAGAAAATCTATAACTATATCTACTACCGGGTTCAGAATGCCGAAGAAGCAAAAGAGTTGACCCAGGATGTCTTTGGGAGAGTCTATAAGAGCGAACAACGCAAAGAACTAGATTCAAATAAGCTGACCTCCTACACTTACACAACCGCTAAAAACATTGTGTATGATACCTGGCGAAAAAATGGAAGGCATCCCCAGGTTATTCATTTAGATAAAGTCAGCGAAGAGGAAATTAATCTTACGGATCAGAAAAACATCGACCAAACTTTAATTCTAAAAGAAGCTCTGCAAAGTTTACCCAAAGACAGCCGCAGAATCATTTCCCTGCGCATCATTGAAGGCTATTCAGTCGAAGACGTGTCAAAAATAACTGGCAAACCGAAAGGAACCATTAAAAGCATGCAGTACAGAGCCCTGAAAAAATTAAAAGAAGAGTTGGGAAAAGGAGGCTATCCATATGAATAATGATAAGCAAAAGAAAAAAGAAGAGCTTTTATCGGAATATATTGATAAGCTGAATCAGGAAAAGAAACCAACTCTTAGCCCGGATGACTATGATCTTTCATCAGACGAGGCTCAAGAGATAGATGATTTACTAGAAACCGTAAAAGCTGTCAAACGATTAAAACAAGTACCCGAAGAGAAACCGTCAACCACAACCGCAACCGCAACCTCTAAAAGTACACCGCTTCTTTTTAGAAAAAACTTTCTCCGGGCCAGCTCTGTTGCCGCCGTGTTTCTCCTGCTTATGACCGGTCTGTTCCAGTTTAACCGTTCCGAGTCACCTCACAATATCATTTATGCAATGATTCAATCCTATGAGGAAATCAGTAGTCTGGAAGGTGTGATGGAATTTTCGTTACGCAATGATCAGGAAGTTTTGCTTGAAGAAACGCGACTGATCACTTATAAAAAACCAGACATGTTCCGAATCGTCACCATCACCAATGCCAGGACCTTCACTAAAATATATGACGGCGGAGATACCATGGTATCTTTCCATGGTGAAGGAAACGGAGATCTCATCGTTGACTATATGAGCGATGAACTTATGAGCTACTTTTTAGAAGATTACCATATCGGAACGCACATCTATAAGTTAGAAGGTGCCATTGATATTGAAAAACTTGGCGAGGAGACGCTAAACGGCAGAGACTCACACCTTTACCAATACCGTTATACAGCTGAGGATCCTTATCACAGAATGTGGGTTGATACCTCTACTAATTTGCCATTAAAAATCGAAAGCAATTACAACAATGGCGATCAGATTATCCGGGAGTACCAATCCATTACCATTAATCCTCCAATCGATCGCAGCATCTTCTCTTATGAAGTTGCCAAAGGATCAAACATCCATGAAACTACCGCTCCTTTGGATGAAGACACTCGGGAAGTTAGCCGTCCGCCAGAGGATGGATCAGTCATTACCGTAACCTTTGAAGGACGAATTGATAACCAATCCGCAGAATTTACACAGGATGGTCAGTTTCTTGTTCTGATGCTCCATGAAGAAGTTATGGAAGAATTTGATTCGATCAGTCCGGGAAGCGAGATTCGTGTAACAATAGAAGAAAGCCCCATCTCGGATAACAAAATGATTGTCGCCATAAACCAATAATCCAATAACCTCCTAAAAAAAGAGAGAGACTCTGTTTACCTTCTAGTAAACAGAGTCTCTTATTTTTCTATCAGCTAAATAGCGATCACCTGCTGTGTTTAGCGTCTTTCTTATGCTCATACATATACGTTTCTGCTATGGTGAATATCTTATCAATGCTTTCACTTTCTTTTTCCTTAACCGCGTACCCCATCGATACATTAACATCGATCTCCTGAAAATCAGAATTATGTAACGTTTTTATCATATCATTTTTGATTTTTTTAACCTCTTCTTCCGTCGTCATGGGAAGTAACACAGCAAATTCATCTCCACCCCATCGGCAAATAATATCCGCTGGACGAAGTGCTCCTTTAAGAATGGATGCGATTTCCATCAGCATTTGATCTCCTTTTTGGTGACCATAAGTATCATTAACATATTTTAATCCATCTGCATCACCAATGATCAAACCCAAAGGCATTTGCTCTTTAGTATTTAACTTTCGGACAGCTTCTTCAAAAAATCTTCGGTTATGAAGACCAGTTAAAGAATCATGATACGTAAGATACGCAATTTCGGCTTCTTTTCGTTTGATAATTCCATAATTGATCTGCCATGTTTTGACCGATACTGTCCAAGAAATAGCTAATATTAGCAATGATATGAAGACAATGGCCAGTAGTAACGTGATCAACCGTCCCTCTTGAGCAATCTGACTGTCAATATGATTTTTAATCCCTTCAGCCAAGAAGCCAACCGATTCTTCCAACTCTATCATGGCTTTTATGTATTCCCAGGAAGCCAGCAAATCTAGCGCTTGTTCGTTGCTACCCCGACCAACCAGAGCAAAGGAGCGCTCTTCTATTTCTTGTATTTCGGACAGGATTTGCCCAATATTACCAATGGGAATCGGTAGCTGGTTTTCATCAACGACTTTCTTAATCTGTTGCATCGCTTCTTGCAAATTGCCTTTTTCCTCATTATATATTGTCTGCCAGCGCAAATTCCCTGTTGCTGCTGCCATTTGCGCAGCCGTTTCCTGCGCTTTGGAATAGTAGAGGAATTCCCCAACTGATCTCTCTAAAACAATGTTTTCGCTCCCAAACTTTTTTAGAGTCTGATAAGAATTAACCAGACTCCAAACCAATAAAATAATCAACAGAATGGTAATAAAAACCGAAGCAATAAACCATTTATTTGAAAAATTTTCTCTGATAATTTCACTTGTAGGCAATTTCAGATTAATTTTCATAGTAATTCCTTTCTATTATTTAAGTGTATTAATCCATTCTTTTACGATATCTTCATTTTCTGAGATCCATCGCTGCGCTGCCTCAGAGGGGTCCATCTCATCCTCAACAATCCAAAGCATCACTTGTTCCATATCTTCTGGCTGCCAGTAAAAATTATCAAACAAATGATATACATCCGGATAATCTTCTTCCAAATCCATTCTAACAATGGTGGCAATATGTTCTTCTGAACCAAAAATCCCTTGCGGATCTTCTAGATACTTCAAGTCCCATTTAGCAAATTTCCAATGTGGAGTCCATGCGGTAATGGCTATCCAACGCTCTTCTTCAATGGCTCTTTCCAAAGCAGAAACCATCGTTTCCTCACTTCCGGAAGTAAGAGTTAGGTTCTGCATTTGATATGTATCTAACATTTCCCCGGCACTGCTCATAATTCCTGCTCCGGGATCAATACCGATAATTCGGTTCTCAAATTTTTGACTAAAGGCCTCAATTTCTTCAAGAGAAGTAATAGAAACGTAGGATGGAACAGCAATCCCCATCACCGCACCTTCAAGATTAGGACCAAGATTTATGATTTTACCCTTATTTTCTTCATAGTATCTTTTTTGAAGCGAAGGCAACCATGCACCAAACATAGCATCCTGATCACCAGCAGCAACCGACTCCCACATAGATCTTGCCGGAACGGATAAAACATCGCATTCATATCCTAAATATTCTTTGATTACTGCCTGCATCACATGAGTACTGGCAACTTCTGAAGACCAATCAACATAAGAAAGGCGAATCAATGGTGTCTCTTGCTCGGATACATCAGGTTGACTCAAAGCACGATCAGCATTTTGGCAACCGCTAATAATAACCATCAAAAAAATTATAAGGCAACATAATTGCACTTTGTTTTTCATTGTATCACCCTGACTCATTATACCATAAAGACTAAAGTCCCGCAAAAAAAGAGCCCGCAGGCTCTTTTTAATGTCTACTTATAAATACTTTCTTCTTAGCTCTTCATTGCTTTCCATTGACAGATAGGCAATCGGTATATCAAAGACTGTCTTACATCCGCTTTGGCCTTCCTGATACAAACGATATGCTGCTCTGGCATAGGAAACCATTACTGATGAGGTAAATTCCGGATTGGAGTCAAGCTTTAGGCTATATTCGATAATCTGACTATTTTCTTTTTCCCAACCAGTCTTTCCGCTTCTGATCACAAAACCGCCATGAGGAATACCGCCATGTTCTCTTTCTAATTCTTCCTGACTTAAAAAATTTACAATTGTATCGTAGTCAGCAAAATAGTTGGGCATATTTTTTATTTCTTCTGCCACAGTGTGAGCATCAGCGCCTTCTTCCAATACAACAAAACATTCCCTAATGTGCTTTTCTCTGGTTGTAAAGTCCGGATTATCTCCCTTTCTTACCGCCTGCAGGGCTTCCTCAATCGGAATGGTGTATTGTCTAGCATCCTTAACACCCTCTACTCTGCGTACAGCATCTGAATGCCCCTGGCTAACTCCTTTGCCCCAAAAAGTATAATCAATGCCTTCAGGTAAAACAGAGTTGGCGTACACACGGTTTAATGAAAACACTCCCGGATCCCAACCAACAGCAATCACACTGATTTTACCGCTTTCTTTAGATGTCTGATCGGCTTTTGCAAAATGCTTTGGAACATCTGCATGCGTATCAAAACTGTCAACCACATTAAAATGCTGCGCAAATTCCGGAGTCTGTACAGGAAGATCTGTCGCACTTCCCCCGCAAAGTATCATTACATCAATTTCATCTTTCATGCTGATAGCCTCGTCAATATGGTACACTTTCGCCCCTTCTGTAAGAACACTCAAGTCAGCCGGATTTCTGCGGGTAAAAACTCCCACAATCTCCATATCCGGATTCTGCCGAATCGCAGATTCTACACCTTTTCCTAAATTACCATATCCTAAGATTCCAATTCTGATCGTCATATACTGTATCCCCCATTTAGATATTTTTACATCTCCGATGCAAATCTCTACAAAAAAGTATACCATCATGTCCGCTGTCAACAAAGGTAGTCTTTGTTTTTTTGCTGAAAAATACTGGATACAGTATTACAAAAATCGTACATAGTAAGTAAAAGGTTTGTTTACGAGTTTCTGTTTTTTCTTTGTCTATCCTGTGTTACTATGCTTGTAAGCCTATTTTAAGGAGGTTCTACACGTATGATAAAAGTTTTTTATGATGACAGACAACATGTACAACACAACCAGTCTTTTTCTCCCTCTGCCGGAAAACCGGCTAAGGTGGTCGCTGACTGGTATAACCATAACCTTCCGATCGCAATCGAACCGGTTATTCCTCTTACCCAAGAAGAGATCGCTTTAGCTCATAATCCTGATTATGTAAATGGCGTACTTTCGCTTCGTATCTCCAATGGTTTTGGAAACAAGATGCAAGAAGTTGCCGATTCTTTATACTGGACCAATGGCTCAATAACCAGCGCCGCCCGTTATGCTGTGACCCACCAGACACAAACCGTATCACCTACAAGTGGCTTTCACCATGCTTCCTACGATAGCGGAGGCGGTTTTTGCACCTTTAACGGACTAATGATTGCTGCCCAAATCCTAAAGCAAGAAGGTCTTCTTACGAACACCGGAAGAATTGGCATACTTGATTTAGATCAGCATTATGGAAACGGAACCGATGATATTATCAGCGAACTTTCTCTTGATTATGTCTCTCACTATACGATTGGCGGAGGTATGCTGAGCCACCGCTCTGGCGAGGCCTTTTTAGAGAAACTGCCTCAAATTTTCAAGGAATATTTTTCTGATGTGGATCTTTTACTGTATCAGGCAGGCGCCGATTCCTGCATCGATGATCCTTTGGGAGGGACGTTTACCCAGGGTGAAATGAGAATCAGAGACAGGAAAATTTTCGAATTATGTAAAGAATATCGCCTTCCGGTTGCCTGGAATCTGGCCGGTGGTTATCAGACACCTTTCGATAATGTTCTGGCACTCCACAGAGCTACCTTAGAAGAACATCTGAGAGTCTTTGAAGGTATCAGCGTCAATACCGGCGTAGAGGAAAGCTATATGTCATCACCCGGACTGGCTTTTGATTGGATCTAGCGATTCGGAAATCATAGCCATCGCCCGGATAGGGGCTCCGTCTGAATTTTGATATTTTAAAGGAAAGGCAAAGAATGTACAAAGTTCACTGCCGATTTCATCGAGATGGGTAAGGTTTTCAATAATGACCATATCGCAGTCTTTAAGCAGCCTGCGGTGCAGGGTCAGATGGCCATCGGAAACTGGATCAAGGCCAATCGTATCCAGACCGATTCCTTTTTTTCCCGTGACTGTCAGATAGTCCGCTACTTCTTGTGTAATACAGGGGTACTCCTCGAAATATGAGGGAGTGCCCCATTTTTGATCCCATCCTGTATAAAATAAAAGAAACTCAGCCTGGTCAGCTTTGTCTCGGACAGCATCAATATAGCTGATATCAATGCTGCGACTCTCTGCGGAATCTCTGCAGTCAATAACCAGCGCCGTACCAATAAATTGTTCTGGTGGCATCTTATCAAGTGTGGTTCTGTGAGCAAAAATATGAGACGGGGCATCCATGTGTGTGCCTGTATGAGAGAACATTGTCAATAACGTTTCTTTAAAGCCATGTTCCTCATAGGTATTGGAAACCTCCAGCTTCGGAGGCTCTGTTCCGGGATAAACCGGCATGGTTTCTGTAATTGTGTGCGTCAAATCAATGATTTTCATGGAATACTCCTCTATTTAATGATTATGGATTTCGCGTTACACGCTGCTTCGGCTCGCTGGGCACAGGCTAACAATTCCCCTTCCAGATCATCCTCATAAATCACCTGAGAAGGAAAATAGGCGTACGACCACCAGATATCTTCATTCACTTTAAAAACCTCCGGACAAATCTGCTCACAAACCTTGCACCCGATACAAAAATCTCGATCCACATAGGCTCTCATATTTTCGCCTCCTTTTTTTTGATAACAAACTATTGAAAAAATAATGTTATCGTATGCATAAGTGATAACCCTAAAAGCATGACTAATGTTATATATTGACTCATCTTCTGTCCTCCGTTCATGATTAATATCATTACTTTAATCATAAACGCCGATTATTAGTGTGTACTTAATGAGACATTAAAATCTAATTAGAATGATTTGGCTGTTGTGTTAATCAGGAAGAAGTAAAGTACACAAACCCTCCGCCAAGCGTGGTTGTTTCATACCACAATGACAGATCGATAACTTTAATCTCTCCTTCATCAATAATGCTAACCATAACTTTTTGGTCTTTTTCTTCTATTTCGACCAACGTGACCCAGTGCCAGCAATCAAGTTCCTCTTCTTTTCCGTTGCACAAATTTAGAAAAGCAATCGGAACATCATTTAAAAGCCCTTGCTTAATAAAGGATATCACTTTTGAAAAGCTCGGCCGTTCAGCGCCTTCCGGGATGTCAAGATAACGCAATTCAAGATTAGCCCCTTTTTCTCCGGTGTAAAGCAAAAACGGTTCATAAAATTTACGGGTATAGGGAATCCCTCTTTCTGAGGGTGTCACGTAATTCCAGACTTCATTCATCAGAGTAAGACAATCATCCATTTTTGCAATAGGTTTACTGGATCCGAATGTTTTTTTAGTGGCATCAAGATATGAAATCAGGTTACAGGCCACCGAAGGACCGCACCCGGACTTACGCTGCCATTGATCAGCATACCACTCCTGATGACAGCCATAATAGATGCCGTCTTCCTGATCTCTTACCTGAAGAAGATCAATATTTGACAATGATATTTTACCCATAGTGCACCCCTTCCAGTTCAGATTTCCGAACAAAATACTATATTGTTTATTATATCGGTTTTTGTTGTAAAATAAACCTAAAAAGAAAAGGAAATCTATTATGAGCCGTTTACCCGAAGAGTCTGTATGGGATTATCCCAGACCCCCTGCTGTTGAAACTTTTATCGGAGAGATCCGTATTATTCAAAACAACAAAACCATAGCACAAAGCCAGGAGGTAGTAAGAGTACTGGAAACCAGCCATCCTCCGAACTACTACATCCCCAAAGCCGACATTGAAATGCATTACCTGAAAAAAAATCCCCATAAAACCATCTGCGAGTTTAAAGGAATCGCTACGTACTGGGATGTAGATATGGAAGGTTATAAAAGATCGTTAGTTGGCTGGAGTTATGAACAACCCAATAAAGATTATGAAGAGATAACCGGATATCTTTCTTTTTATGCCGGAAAGCTTGAAGCCTGTTATGTTAACGAGGAAAGAATCCAGCCACAACCCGGTGATTTTTATGGTGGATGGATTACCGGAAATATAAAAGGGCCTTTTAAAGGAGGCCCCGGAACTGTTGGATGGTAAACAATATTTTCTTACAGAAATTACGCCAAAAATCCCATACTGAGCTTGCCCGGCTTTAGCCGTGGGATGAATGGTGTTTGCGTGGCAAAATGTGTTGTAGCTTAACTATTGTATTGATACAATATATTTATGAGACAAACATATAAAAGAACCCAAACAACTGCATCCCTAATCAATTATCATTTTGTATTCTGAAACAGGCAGAACCATTTTTTTGGTAATGGCAGAGAAAACAAATACATAAAACGAAAATTTAGAAGCAAACGCAAGACACTTGGTAAAGCAAAGAAACTACAAGCAATCAAAAAAT
>SKKY01000143.1 GCA_007123515.1 Clostridia bacterium | reverse complement strand
TAAAATAGGCGATCAGCTTGAAGTCAGGATAAAAAATGTAAGAGAAGACGGGAAGCTGGAATTAAGCACCCGGAAACAAGCGTTTAATGAAATAGAAGATGATGCACAAAAGATTATGGAACGCTTAAAAGCCAATGAAGGGAAATTATTATTAAATGATAACAGTCCTCCGGAAATGATAAAAAAAGAATTTAATATAAGCAAAAAAGCTTTTAAAAGAGCTGTTGGACGGCTGCTAAAAGAAGGCGCCATTGAAATAACTGATGAGGGCATGATATTAAGATGGCCTGCAGAATAAAAGAAAAGGGAGTTATTTACAATGTTCAATCCCGGGATTATCGGTTTTATCTTCGCTTTAGTGGTGGTCATTATCTTTTTATATAACCGATTTATCGTCTTACGTCAGCGCGTAAAAAATGCCTGGTCACAGATTGATATGCTATTAATAAGAAGAGCAGAGCTAGTACCTGCTTTGGTGGAAACAGTAAAAACCTACGCCAGGCATGAACAGGATGTATTTATCAACATGACGATCGCTAGAAATATGGTTGAAGTCGCGGCTACGGTAGAGGATAAAGCCGAAGCTGAAACTGACATGACTAAAAGTCTTAAGGGTTTATTTGCTGTTGTAGAGAATTATCCTGAATTAAAAGCGGATCGTAATTTTCTCTCATTACAAAATGAGCTCCGTGAAACGGAAAATAAGATTTCCGTTACCAGAAAATTTTACAATGATACAGTACAGAAATATAATACTAAAATTGAAATGTTTCCGAATAATTTATTAGCTTCATTGTTCAAATTTGAGAAAGCTGAATATTTTAATTTGTCGGATAAAGCTACTAGAAGTATAGAGATAAGAAAAAAGAAAATAATCGACAAAGTGGAGTCAGAAGATAAAACAAAACTTTCATAGTATTGTCACCTGATTGTCACCGTGTACAACTATTATATAGTTGTAAGACAAATAAAAATCAGGAGGAATAAGAAATGAAAAAAACATTAGTAACGTTAGCAATTGGCGGATTCTTAGCCATCGGAGGATCTATGGCCTTTGCAGCAGAGGTGCCTGCTGAGACAGTTTCAGCAGGAAAGGGCATGCAACTTCATCAGCAAGGATTAACGCAAGAAGAAGCGTTAACATCAAAAATGGAACGAATTGATGAGTTAGTGGAAGCTGGCAGATTTACATCTGAACAAGGGGAAGCATTTAAAGAAATGATGAAAGAAAGAATGGGGCTGTGTGACGGAACAAATGACCGTGACTCAAAAGAAAGAATGGGAGTAGGGTTTGGAAGAACCGCTGATAAAGGTGAGTTCAAAGGGCTTGGCCAAAGAAATGGTCTTAGCACTAAATAAAAATATGAAAATTTTAAGGCCTGAGAAAATTCTCAGGCCTTTTTTGTTATTGACATATGTCACAAAAGGGCTATAATGTTAGTTAATGACATATGTCAATAATGTGGAGGTGGTAGATATGCCAGGAAGAGATGGGAAAGGACCTATGGGCAACAGAAGAGTTGGTCGTGGGTTAGGATTATGCAATCGCAGACCTATGATGGATAATCCTTCTGAAACCAAGAATAAAAAAGAACTTCTCCAGGAAGAAAGACAGCGAGTTCAATCCCTTTTAAATGAGATAGATGAACAAATAAAAAAAACTAATTCATAAGAAGAGGACGCTCTTCTTATATTGTTAAATGAGGTGATAGATATTCCAAGACCTAGAAAATGGCGAAATGTATGCTGTCTTCCACAAAATGATCAGTATGGACCTTTACACCAGATAATTGAACCTGAACATACTGTGAATATGACTGTTGAAGAATACGAGACGATCAGATTAATTGATCTTTTAGAGCTAACGCAGGAAGAATGTTCTGCTCAGATGAATGTGGCCAGAACAACGGTTCAGGCAATGTATCTTTCAGCAAGAAAAAAAATCGCAGAATCCATCGTAAACGGTAAAAAATTATTTATAGATGGAGGCAATTACAAGTTGTGTGAAAAGCCCGATCAGGATTGCCGTAAACGAAAGCATAAAAAACACAGATGCCATCAATATGGAAAGCATTTAGATGAACAGGAGTGAAAAGATGATCATTACAATACCCATTGATAAAAACGATGATGAAGCAAAGGTGTGTATGTCTTTTGGACGAGCCCCCTATTTCCTTATCTATAATACAGAAAATCAAATTACTCATTACATTTCTAATACCGCAGCGTCTCAGCAGGGGGGGGCTGGAATCAAAGCTGCACAAATCCTTGTTGATCAAGAGGCCGAGGTGCTTTTAACAAAACGATGCGGTGAAAATGCTGCTGAGGTTTTAAAGGATGCAGGTGTTATGATTTACAAGACAGATATCATTCCGGCGCAGGAAGCCCTTCAGCAATACCTTCTTCATCAGTTATCCTTACTTGATGACATTCATCCCGGTTTTCATGGTCAAGAAGGATCATAAGATGAGAATAGCCGTATTAAGTGGCAAAGGGGGAACCGGAAAAACGTTAATAGCTGTAAATCTTTCAGCAGTAGTAATGGATTCTGTCTATATGGACTGCGATGTGGAGGAACCTAATGGTCATTTGTTTTTTAAACCGGAAAATTTAAAGGAAGAAAACGTTTTAGTTACCATTCCGGAGTGCATGGATAATCTTTGCAATGGATGCAGAGTATGTGTGGATTTTTGTAAATATAATGCGTTAGCTTTTGTGAATAACAAAGTAAAAGTTTTTGAAGATATTTGCCATTCTTGCGGGGGGTGTATGCTGTTATGCCCGGAAAAAGCTATGGCAGAGAAAAAAAAGAAAATAGGTGTTATTCAGAGTGGTTTTTCCGGAAAAGTAGAAGTAGTTACAGGAATTTTAAATCCAGGGATTCCTTCTGGTGTTCCGATTATAAAAAAAATAATTGAAAAATCAGAAACCACAAAAAAAGAAATGGTTGTCCTTGATTGCCCGCCAGGCAGTTCATGCCTGGTAATGGAAAGTATCAAAGAAGCTAATTATTGTATTATTGTTACTGAACCCACTATTTTTGGAGCTCAAAATCTTGAAATGGTACATGAACTAGTCCGCATATTTAATAAGCCATATGGAATAATTCTGAATAAATGCACAAATTATAATGATCCATCAGAGGCATATGCAATAAAAAACAACATCAATATAATCGCTAAACTTGAT
>SKKY01000176.1 GCA_007123515.1 Clostridia bacterium | reverse complement strand
AGAAGAGTCCGATATGATACATTCGAAACAGAATCATTTGCCATTTATGGAAGTCGCTTTAGCAGAAGCAAAAAAAGCAATGGATAAAGGCGAGATTCCCGTAGGAGCTGTTATTGTAAAAGACAATCAAATACTGTCTGCTGAACATAATCAGGTTGAACAAAATAGTTGTGTTCTTGAGCATGCAGAACTCCGAGCAATTAAAAAAGCTTCACAGGTACTAGGCAATAAGTATCTCGAAGACTGCATTCTCTATGTTACACTAGAGCCTTGTGCGATGTGTGCCGGTGCCATTATTACATCGAGAATTCATAGAGTGGTGTATGGAGCGGATGAGCCTAAGACAGGATGTGCCGGTAGCATTTTAAATCTTTTGCATTTTCCGGGCTTTCATCCATTCGTCCATATCACGCCCCATATAATGGCAGACGAATCAAAAACGCTTCTTAAAAAATTTTTTATAGAGAAAAGATAACCTGTTACGAATGTGGCAGGTTTTATTTTTTTAAAAAAATGGGTACTAATCAGTAAAGCAAGTAAATAAAAACAAAAGGAAGTGGAACTGATATGCAAAAAAAGAATCTAATGATTTTACTAGTTCTTCTGTTGGTAGGATTGCTCGTATTTAGTGGGTGTCAAAGAGCAGCGGAAGAACCTACACCTACACCGGATCCTACACCTGCTCCATCTGAAGAACCTGTAGAAGAAGAGCCGGAAGTTGTTGAAGAGGAACCTGCAGAAGAAGTCACAGAAACTGAACCAGAAGAGACAACACCAACACCTGCGCCAACACCTGCTCCATCACCAGGACCGGCACCATCTCCGGAGGTAACAACGGAACCGGAACCAGAGCCGGAATTTGATCCACAAGCCGATTTTGACAATTTCGTTATCGTTAATGATGAAGAAGGATATACAAATGTTGATGCCAGAAGATTTAAATTCTTTGTAGATACTTTCAGTGAAGAATTTGCAATCATAATTGATGCTTCTTCCAGAGAAGAGTTTCAGGCTAAGCATATTCCAAAAGCAAGAAATATTCCAGCAGTTCAAATATGGGAATACCTGGATGTTCTCGATAAAGAGAAGAACATTCTGGTCTATGGACAAAATGACAGGCAGTCACTATATGCCACGAAAGTCTTAGCTGAAAATGGATTCCCTTATGTTTTCAGATTACAAGGAAATCTTAAAAGCTGGACAGACAGAGATTTTCCCACAGAGAGAATTGTTACACAAGGAGACCTTGATAATGTAAGAGATATTATTGAAGGACTTCCTGAGGGTACGGAAAAAGAAGAGATGCGTGAAAAACTTCGTCAGTTGCAGGCAACCATTGATCTTCAGGAGCCAGTCAGCATTGTTGAAGAACTAGCGAACAATCTTGATCAGGAAGGAAGAGCCACTCAGGATGAGATTAACCGTGCAAGAAGTGCATACGAAGCGACAAGACAACTTGCTTTAGAAAAACAGATTGATGTAAGAGATTCTGACATTATTGAAAGATTAGCCAGAGCTGAAGCTAAAATTGTATCAGCACAAAATCAGAAATACGTCCTGGAAGCCAGAGAGGCTATTGATGTTATCCGTACAGAAACGGATGCAGAGTATGCCAGACTCTTAGCGGAAAGAGTCGTAGATGAAGAGTTAAGAAACATTATGTACAGTGAAATCAGAGCAAAAGTACAGATTGCTGAGGAAGAAGATGCAATTGACACCGCTGTCAGCATTGCTGAATCCTTAAATAGAGACGGAACCGATACGCAGGAAGAAATTAACAGAGCGAAAGCTGCGTATGAAATTGCCACCAGAATGTTGGCTGAATCTGATATACCGGATAATTTAAGAAGTATAGAGGAAGCCAAATTATTAAGAGCGCTGAATTTTATTAACGAAGCTCAAGATGCTCTGGATGTCAAAAATGCTCAGGAGCTGCTCAGGGATCTGGGAATTAGCTAAAGATTTGAAAAAGTTATTACATTAAACTAAAAAAACCACTGCCTTTCCACCGGCAGTGGTTTTTTTTACTTGTCTGTCTTTATTTTTTTTGGTTTGCATAAATTGTCTTCATCATTAGCAACATGTCCGCACTTTAAACAGACATAGTTAGGCTTGTTCATTAATTTTACATATTTTTTTGTATCATCTTTCATCATATCATCCTTAACGAGTTTACAGATCTTTTTACTCATGGTCATACCTCCCTGAAATTACTATATAACCGAAATTATAGATCTCAAAACAATCTTTGCTTTCTTAGCTAAAGAATTGATGATAAGTAACGATTCTATATGGTAAATACTATACTTATCGAGGAGATAATCATGAAAATAAATAATGAGTTCCTTATTAACACATTTTCTGAAACACAAAAGAATAAAACAGATACCAAAAACAGTGAAGGATTCGGAATAGAGAATAAACAGTCCTTTAGTGCGGTTCTTAATCAGTCATTAATGGATAAAGTGATACAAGAAGGGAAAGAGGTCACCAATGGCGATACCTTCAGAAAGGAAATAACCAACAATAATACATTTGAAGGAGGTGGCTGGACCTATGTTGATAAATACGGGTTTAGCCATGTGGTCTCAGACTATAAGACGGCAGACAGGTTTAAAATGCCGGGTACGGAAGTGTATCAGTATAACGGACGCTATGGTGGTGGTTATGCTCTTGATCCCGATAATAACAGGCAGAGGGTGTCTATCCCAGAGGAAAAGCCGTTTGGTAACGATCTAAGCCTTGAACCAGAGCAACGAGCCAAAATAGCCGATACAAAGCATATCGGCAAGGCTTTCTCCTATACGCAGTATCTCGAGATGATGACCCGCCTTCTTGATAAAGCCCTATAAAAAAAGGATTCCAAAAAATATTTGGAATCCTTTTTTTTCCACAAAAATTGTGGAAAATGATTAAAAGATATCAAAGAGACTCTTATCCATCATAAGGTCTGTAACAACCGGAAGAATCTTATCAATCTGCTCGCCATCAATATTTGTCTTTTCCAGTGCATATTCAGAAAAATTGTAAGAAAGTCCGCCGACACCCAAGCCAAAGCCCATCATAAGAGCGATGGAGTCAGAGATGTGAATCGTCGAGGCCAGTAAAGGATTATGAGTGGCTTTTTCAGGATGATGGTGGCAAGAAATCGCTTCGACCATATCAATCGGAAGATTCCACTTTTGAGCCAATCGATGACCGGTTTGTGCATGGTT
>SKKY01000182.1 GCA_007123515.1 Clostridia bacterium | reverse complement strand
TATAGTAACTGCGTCCTTCGTCTCCATATAATTCGGCCATTTCATATAAATCATCGGCTGTATAGAAAAAAGACTGATCCGGCGAAACACTAACACCGGTATTAGCTTTTGACGTTTCCGACACAGTTGGCAATACAAAGATCATAAAAGCGATAAAAACGATGGCAGAAATAATAAGGATCTTATGGTTTATTTTTTTATAGAAATAGTCAGACACTCGATTAAATTTTTTCATATTATAATCCTCAATTTTTAATTTTTGCAATATAACAGGCCGCTTTCTTGTCTGTCTGGATAACCTTTAATTCTGAAAAATGTGCAAGAAGTTCATCTTCAACATTCTCAATAAAAGTAAAGTAATCGCCACCCTCTGCTTTTTCAACAACATCTGTCAATAACGACCGGGTCTGATTATAGTCATATATCATGATATATGAACGGCTAAGCCTCTTCATTTCCTGATACATAATACTTCGTTCTTTTTCAGTAAGACCGTGTGCTACATAAGAAGCAATGGCTAAATCAAAACTGTTGTCTTTAAACGGGATCCCTTTTAAAACGTCTTCTTTAAGAAATTCAATATTTTTTTCTCTGTTTTTTTTCTGAGCCACAGCAATCATTTTTTTTGACGGGTCTATCCCTGTAACATGAAAGCCCATTTCGGTTAAAACAGAACCCAGAGCTCCTGTTCCACAACCAATGTCAATAATTTCATGAATGCCATCAAAAGAAAACTCACTATTGATCTTTTTTAATGCTTTACTAAAATTTCTTCTTTGAAAATTAAAAAATAAACCATATATAAATGCAATTTTATCAAAATCCATAACGATCACCCTCTTGAAAGGTTTTATACCCGTTTTTGCACCTTACACAAAAAAAAGCCTGCTAATAAGCAGACTTTTTTTTATGATTTTTCTATTCTTTGTATTCATTAGCTTTTTCTTTTCCCTGTAATACTCTTAAAACCCCATGGGCTAATGCTTCTAGTTCATTTTCGCCTGCCAGAATGGTCACCGGAGCAATAAAACTAACTTTTTCTTTGATCCACCCGGTTAATCTTTCTGAATAGGCGATTCCTCCGGTTAAAATAATATGGTCAACCTGTCCGGATACGACTGTAGATAGTTCTCCTATCCCTTTAGCCACTGTATAGGCCATCGCCTTGT
This sequence comes from Clostridia bacterium, assembly GCA_007123515.1. Lineage (GTDB taxonomy): Bacteria > Bacillota > Peptococcia > Peptococcales > SKKY01 > SKKY01. Next base: position 2,052 of record SKKY01000182.1, on the reverse strand, counting down.
ATACTTGTTCCGCTTTTTTATCACCTGCTGCTATCTTGTCTTCCACTTCCCTGGCATCAGTTGTTCCTAGATGCAACCGAAGACCAGAGCCTCCTCTGATCATTTTTAAAATCTGATCTTTTGTATAGTCCTGCTCAAAAATAGCATGCGCCAACAGATAGGCTGGTATTCTGCCGCTTCTTTCCGGAGCAAAAGGACCTTCATCATCTGAGATAATGTCTATCATTCTTCCCTGATTATGCAGACTCAGACTAATACCTCCGCCTAGATGGACCACGATCAGGTTTAGTTCAGTATACTCTTTCTCTAAATCTTTTGCTGTTTTAATCGCTGCTGCTCTCATGTTTAATGCATGGAGCTGGCTTCTTCGGGGAATATCCGGAATTCCAGTGATTTTAGCGATGGTATTCATTTCATCAACGGATACCGAATCATAGATGTAGGCCGGTATTGTGGATGGTTTTGCAATCATATCCGCAAGAACGGCACCTAAATTAGAGGCATGATACGCCAGTGGCTTGTGAAGCAATCGATCAATCATTGTTTCATTAACCAGGTAGGCTCCTGATTTTACAGGCGGTAGAATTCCCCCTCTGCCAACTACAGCATCTAAAGCAGATGGTTTGATCTTATGCGTTTTCAAAAAATCAATAATTGTTTTTCTTCTTAAAGATAATTGATCCGATATGTTTCTACAGGCTGTAAAATCTTCTGAAGTATGAACCACATTATCAGAATAAAGCATCTCTTCATTTTTATACAAGGCCATTTTCGTTGATGTGGATCCCGGGTTAATGGCTAAGATATGATAATCCATGTTTACTCACCTTCCTGTTTGTTTTTTACCAAAAGACTGGCTAATGCCAGTGAATATAGTTTGCCTTCAGCTGTCTCAGCCCTTGACGTCAAAACAATCGGAGCGGCCGCTCCAAGAATCACACCAGCCATAATAGCTTTACCAAAATATATCAAGCTCTTTCCCAGTACATTTCCAGTTTCAATATTTGGCACTAAAAAGAGATCCACTTTCCCTGAAATTTCACTTTTAATTCCTTTATGTTCGGCAGACTCAGGGCAGATGGCAACATCTAAAGCCACCGGACCTTCGATAATCCCGCCCGGAATTTCTCCCCTTGCACGCATTTTAGCCAGTGCGTGGGCATCAACAGAAGAAGGCATTGCCCGGCTAACTTTTTCATTCGCCGAAAGAATGGCCACATTCGGATTGTCGATTCCAATGCTTTGAAGTGCTTTTATCGCATTTAGTAAAATTATTTTTTTCTGATCAAGATCAGGGCTAATATTCATTCCACCGTCAGTTAGAAAAAGCAGTCTTTCTGAGTCGGGCATTTCAAAGACGGCAAGATGACTTAGCAAGGCATCTGTTTTTAATCCAAAATCTCCATCAAGAATGGCTTTTAAAAAATCACTGCTATTAATTTGTCCTTTCATAAGAAGGTCAGCCTGTCCTTTTCTGACTATTTCAACCGCTTTTCTGGCAGATCTTTTATCTGATGGTTCATGAATTACCTGACAATGTTGAAGACCTGCCTCTATGGCTAGTGGCTTTATTTTAGCTGCATCACCCACAAGTATGGCCTCAGCAATTTGCAGATCCTCGGCCATTTTTACGGCTTCCAGCACACATGGGTCATCAGCAGCAGCCACACTTATCATAACACGTCCTTTTTGTTTACATGCAGATAATATATCTAAAAATCGATGTATCGTATGATTTTTCATATAGGAAACAGTCCTGTCTAATAGTCTTTATTATTAATCATAAGATAACTGATCGCAAAAAGATATTTCAAATTGCAGTAATTTTAATAATTTTAACTGCAATTTGAAAAAATTAACAGTAATCAGAAAAAACACCACTGGCAAAAAAGCTTGCCAGTGGTGTAAATCTTACATTATATTATTATCGACCCCAGGAAAATGAAAGAATTTCGATTTCTTCACTGCTAATTCCTACCTGCTGAGTTGCTGAATTCCATTCTACAAAGAATCCTAAAGCCTCACTGATAAATCTGACAGGAACCATCGTTC
>SKKY01000186.1 GCA_007123515.1 Clostridia bacterium | reverse complement strand
GACTGTTTTCTGACTCACACTAAGTTCATTTAGAGCTTCTTTTGACACTTCGATATCGAAATGTCCTGCATTGCTAAGAATCGCACCATCTTTTATAACTTCCAAATGTGCTTTGTCAATAACATGTTTATTGCCGGTTACCGTTACATAGACATCTCCATATTTTGCAGCATCGACCATCTGCATAACTTCAAACCCATCCATCCAGGCTTCTGCAGCTTTAATCGGATCGATTTCAGTAACAATGATTTTTGCTCCCAGACCTTTAGCACGCATTGCCACACCTTTTCCACACCAACCATAACCGGCTACAACTACCGTTTTCCCGGCAATAACCAGGTTAGTGGTTCTGTTGATCCCGTCCCAGACCGATTGCCCGGTTCCGTAACGGTTATCAAAAAGATATTTACAATACGCATCATTAACTGCAATCATCGGCCTTTCCAGTATATTATTTTTTTCGAGAGCCTTTAGCCTTACAATACCTGTTGTTGTTTCTTCATTTCCGCCAATAAGGGCCGGAAGATATTCTTTATGCGAGGAGTGTAACAAAGCGGTAACATCTCCACCATCATCAATTAATAAATTCGGACCAAACTTCACAGCCATTTCTAAATGTTGATGGTATTCTTCATCGCTTGCTCCATAAACAGCATAAGAAGTAATACCACTATCCACTAATGCAGCAACCACGTCATCCTGAGTTGAAAGCGGATTACTGGCACATACACAAACATCAGCTCCACCGGCCTTAACGACCTGAGCCATGTAGGCAGTTTTAGCCTCTAAATGCAGACAAATAACAACCTTTAGGCCTTTAAATGGTTGTGAGCTTTTAAAACCCTCTTCTAATAGACGCAAAACAGGCATATGTTCTTTTGCCCAATTAATTTTATTATGACCTGATGGCGCTAAATTTAAATCTTTGATCATACTTTTCATATTATTTCCTCCTAAAAAATGGCGCGCCCGGCAGGAGTCGAACCTGCGCTCCTGGCTCCGGAGGCCAGTGCTCTATCCACTGAGCTACGGGCGCACGATAATAAACTATCTGTTTTTTAAAAGCTTAACCAAAAAGCTTTCTTTAATGGTAATGGCACTAACCGGACATAATTCATGACAACAGTAACATTTTATACAATTTTCGTAATGAATAACAGCTTTTTTTTCAATTGTTATCACTTTTGCAGGGCAATGATCTCTGCATACGCCACAGGCAATACAGGAATTAAGAATCACAGGCTTTGTTTCAAAAAAATAAGTGATTAGTTTTTTGATGATTCGCGGACTTGATTCCCTGGAAAAATCAATCTGAAGATTTTTTGCCGGCTTTTTAAAATCAAACACTTTCAAAGCATTAGCAACTTCTTTAGCCTTTTCCGTATAAATACTTTCCGAAAGATCAAGCAATCCCCGCTGATAGGACCGGTGTAAGGTTGGAACCTCCTTTAGACTCATTCCAACAATTTCACACGCTGCATAATCCAATTTGTGAGCATTAGATGAAAGTAAGATCGCACCAATTTTTTTTGGTGTTCCGGAAGATGGTCCGTCTCCTTCCATTCCAACAATACCATCCATAATCGTAAGCGTTGGTCGAAAATTTTCATGAATATCTACCAGCAAGTCGGCAAAAACCTCTTTCTGGGACATTCTAAAATGAAGATCCGCCTTATCCGTACCCGGAATAATACCATAAAGATTTTTAACTGCACCAGTGTATGTCATCATAGCATGAGTTTTTAGCTTAGGCAGGTTAATCACTTTATCTGCTTTAGTGTAATAATCACAAATACGCATTTTATTGACGGTATGACCGGAAATGTTTTTAATCTCTGAGCATTCCGTATTGTAGTTTAATTCTGCTCCGGTTTCCTCGGCAATCGCAGTTATTCCTGATTTCAGGTACGCCTTTTCCAGAGCTTTTCTGTTAAACAATCCACCCGGACTGTCTGCAATGATCACATGGTTATTATTTTTTTGCAGCATTCCAATCACGGCTTTTACAAAAAGAGGATGCGTAGTGACCGCAGCATCGGGGTCTTTGCCCATCAGGAGGTTAATTTTTAAGATGACTGTTTCACCAGGTTTAATAAATGATGCCAACCCGCCGATTTCCTCAAGACCCGTCAATATGTTTTTTTCAATCAAGGCCGTGTCATATTCATGGACCGCACGTACTGATACTTTATCCTTAGTCATTTATCTTATTCCTTTAAAATCTATTTGCCTGAGGGCTTCATACGTAATAACTGCAACCGCATTAGAAAGATTCAGGCTTCTGGCAAGAGGATGTTCTTTCATCGGAATGGTTACATTGCGGTCTTTATGTTTTTTTAAAAGTTCAGCAGGAAGTCCCCGGCTTTCAGGGCCAAATACAATAAAGTCACCTTCCTCATACTTAAAATTAGAATAAAGACGGTTAGTTTTAGTTGTGGCCATTATCAGGCGCTTGTTACCATGCTCTTGTAAAAAATGTTCTGTAGAGTCATATACAATAATGTCTATACTGCTCCAGTAGTCCATTCCGGCTCTTTTAATGGCCTTATCATCAATTGAAAAGCCTAAGGGTTTAACCAAGTGTAATGATGAATTAGTAATCAGACAGGTTCTTCCAATATTACCGGTATTAGCCGGTATTTCAGGCTCTATTAAAACAATATTTAAAATGGGAATCCTTCTCCTTTATTCTTTACTTAAACGATAGATATAAGCCAGTATTTCTGCAACCGTCTGATACAGGTCTTCTGGTATCTCTTGCTGAAGTTCCAGCTCAACAAGTTTATCGATAATTACGGGATCTTCATACAAAGGAACACCTGATTCCAGTGCCTTTTCTATAATTTTATGAGCGACTTGTCCTTTACCAAGAGCTACTACTCTTGGTGCGCCTTTTTTATCATCACGACTATATTGTAATGCGGCTGCTTTTTTCATCAAATCAACCTTCATCCCTCTGCTAATGAAGCATCCTATACAGTAAAATCGACATTAGACAGCGTTATTTTTTCAATGCTTACCGGTTCTTTCTTAATGATGTCTGCATTGGTCTCAGCATGAAGAATTATATCCGGCAATGCGATTGATTCTTTTAACTCTTCCATAGTAGCAATAATTTTTTCACAGGTTTTCTGATCCGCACAATAAAAATTAATCGCTAACTTTTCTGACCATAAAATTTCTATCAGTATATTCCCGAGTGTTTCTGATTCATAAAGAATCGT
>SKKY01000135.1 GCA_007123515.1 Clostridia bacterium | reverse complement strand
TCCAAGCACCAAAAATATACTTTGCCGTTTAAAAAAATAATATGAATCATTATAGGAAAGTGAGCCTAAATACGAACTTGAACTAAGAACCATAATAATTCCGACAAATGAAAGAGAGATCGTTGCATAGAATAATAACATATCAAACTTTTTATTAGTTTGCAGAATTTTTGTCTTCAATAAGAAAACCACCTTATTACGGATTGTATTTTTTCACTAATTCCTTAAACTGATTGCCGCGGATCTCATAGTTTTCAAACATGTCCCAACTGGCACAGGCAGGAGATAATATCACAACATCGCCGGGTTCAGAGACTTCTACAGTCTTTTTAACCGCCGCCTGGTAATCATCCGTCAGAAAATAATCGTGGTATCCGATTTTATCTAGCTCATTTTTTATCTCATCTTTAGATTCGCCGATTAACACCGCAAATTTGCATCTTTTTTTAATGGCTTCAGCAAATTCATCAAAAGCATTTCCCTTATTTCTACCCCCGGCAATAAGTATGATTGGATCATCATAAGCAAAGAGAGCTTTTAAGCTGGCATCCGGATTGGTTCCTTTAGAATCATTAACATAGGTAACTCCTTTGTATTTTCCTGAAAACTCAAGACGATGTTCCACACCTTTAAATGTACGCAGTCCCTCTGCGATTAGTTCAGAAGGAATCTTCATGGCTAAAGCAGCTAATGCTCCGGCCATCGCGTTTTCAAGATTGTGACCACCTTTTATAAAAATCTCTTCCGGTTTTATGATCGGCTGTACACTTCCATTATAAGAGACTGTAAGATATCCATCTTCAAGATAAGCTCCTTGATCCATCTTTTCCTTTCTGCTGAAAAAAAGAACCTTCGCTTTTGTCTTTTTTGCAAGATCCCGAATCAGCGGATCGTCATAGTTTAGGATCAGAAAATCGTCCTCATTTTGATTTTCAAAAATTCTGGATTTGGCATCAAGATAATTTTCCATTGTTTTATGCCGGTCCAAATGATCCGGAGTAAGATTTGTTATGATTGCTACATGCGCCGTAAAATCCTCTATCGTTTCCAGCTGAAAACTTGAAATCTCAGCAACAACCACTCCATCTTTTGTAACATTTTCTATATCAGTGATTAATGGGTTGCCAATGTTACCGCCAACCAGTGTCTCAAACTCTGCTTTTTGAAAAAGGTCACCAATAAGACTGGTAGTCGTTGTCTTGCCATTCGTACCGGTAATCCCGATAAAGGGCGCCTTTGCAAAACGATAACTTAGTTCTATCTCGCCTATTACTTCTATATTTTGTTCCAGAGCCTCTGTAATAAATGATTTATCAAGAGGAACGGCAGGACTTACAATGATAAGTTCCGGCTTTACATGAGCGATATCAGGCTCATGTCCGAGAAGAAATGTCATATTGCGGTTGTTTTTTAAATGTTCAGGAATCGATACATTCTTATTGATATCATTAAGAACAACATACGCTTCCTTATTCAGCAAAAATTCTGCTGTCTGGAGACCGCTTCTGGCAGCACCAATCACAAGAACCTTTTTTTGATATAATTCCATGTTAATCACCCTTTTTACTATATTATCAGGATCGCTATCGTAAGACAAAGCAAACCAAAAGCGGAAAAAGACAAAACAATCTTTTCCTCACTCCATCCGGTAAGTTCAAAATGATGGTGTAAAGGACTCATTTTAATAATTCTTTTTCCAAATACTTTAAAAGAAAAAACCTGAAGAATAACAGATAATGTTTCAATAACATAGACCATTCCGACAATCGGCAGCAACAACTCCGTTTTAGTCACCATCGCTAAAGCCGCCACTGCTCCACCTAAAAATAAAGAGCCGGTATCTCCCATAAAAACTTTTGCAGGATACCAGTTGAAAAAAAGAAAAGCAAGTGTGGCAGCCAGTAAAACAATACTAAATATTAGCACATCATTTAACTGATACACCCAGGCATAGATAATAAAAAAAATACTGGCAATCGCAGTTACCGATGAAGACAATCCATCAACACCATCAGTTATATTTACTGCATTTGTTGTACCTGTAAGTAAAAGCAAACCAAATACATAGTATCCATATCCCAGATCTACCATAAAAGAAGTTCTACCAAAAGATAGTGTCGAAGGGTAGCCAAGTACTTCAAGATAAACAAATACACTGACCAAAGAGATCAATGTTAACAAAATAAATTTAAATCTTACTGTTAATCCTTCATTTGCTTTCTTTTTAATGATCAGATAATCATCCGAAAAACCTACCAGACCAAAGGCAATAGATACCAACACTAAAAACCACATATCCGATGCTTCTATGCCATAAATCAAGGTCGATATAATAAAGATAATAAAAAAAATGACTCCGCCCATTGTTGGCGTTCCTTTTTTCTTATGATGACTTTCCGGTCCTTCTTCTCTTATGCTTTGTCCGAATTTTATTTTGTGCAGAAAAGGTATTACAAGTTTTCCGGATACGATCCCAACAACCAGAGCAAGTAAGAATACGCTCAGATGACTAGTCATTTATATACTCCTCTATTTGTTTTTCTATGGTCTCAAAGTACATTCCACGGCTGGCCTTAAGAAGGATCGCATCGTTTTTCATGATATTTTTTTTAACTTCTGAAACCAAGTCTTTTTTTTCTGAAAAAATAAATATAATCTCCCGGTTTCCACCTAGTTCTAAAAATTTATTATACGTTTCCTTTACTCTTTCTCCAAGTAAAAAAATAAGATCCATGTTATTTTCTATAATTTTTTTTGCAATCAAAGCATGACCTTCTTTTTCATACTCACCTAATTCAAACATATCTCCGAAGATAAATAGTTTCCTCTGACTCTGGACTTTTGCAAAAGAATCCAGTGCGTAACTAACAGAACTGGGATTGGCGTTATAAGCATCATTGATAATTTTGTGACCGTTAATCTCCCTAATATTAAATCGCATCTCTGTGAATGATATATCTTCTAACGCAGCAAAACTGCTCTCCGGAATTTGAGCAAGAAGTCCTAAAGCATAAGCCATCGCTGAATTAATCATATTATGTTTTCCCATTGCGTTAAACATCACTTTATATGATTTATTCTTATGTTGCAGCAAGTATTCTGTATTTGTTTCTTTTTCGCATAAAATGTTGGTAATTCTAAAATCAGCTCCCGGTTCAAACCCTACCGAATAATAAGACGCTTTACAATTTTTTATAAACGGTTTTAATCGTTCTTCATCTTTCTGATTGATAATCAAAGCACCATCACCCGGAAGGTTCTGAGCTATTTCAG
>SKKY01000039.1 GCA_007123515.1 Clostridia bacterium | reverse complement strand
TTTATTGCAAGAAGCGAAAGCCATCATCAACCTTTGGAAAAATCACTCTTTAGCATCAATGAATTGCTAACTGAAATTATTAAAGAGTATCAGACATTTGATACCATCCATCATTTCAGGGTTTCTGTTGATGGTAATCTGTCACTTTTTGCTGACAGAAAACTAATTAAACAAGCTCTTCGGATTTTTGTTGATAATGCTACAAAATTCACCCCTGAAGATGGACATATATCGCTTAGCGCAAAAATGGATGGACAAAAATTGCTCTTTACCATTGCTGATTCCGGGATTGGGATCGCAAAGGAAGACTTGCCCAATATTTTTAACCGCTTCTACCGTGCTGATCCGTCAAGAGAAAAAAAATCTGGCGGTTCAGGACTTGGCCTTTCTATAGCAAAAGTAATTCTTGATCTCCATGATGCTAAGATAAAAGTATTTAGCACACCGGGAATCGGCACCGAAATAACGCTTGTTTTTCAGGTTAAAGAAAAGATCAGAATAAACAAAAACAAAGAATAAAAAACGACTTATTTTCTCTCTCTCCTGAAAACAAGTCGTTTTTAACTATGTTGGTATTACATTTCATCAATTTTCGTGCATTTATGAGCACCATCACAAAAGGGTTTGTTTTTCGATAAACCACAGCGACAAAGTTCATAGTGTGTATCGATTTCAGGTTCTGATTCCATATCATCTTTTAATAAAATTCCACCACTAACCTGATAGGACCCATTTTTTTGAACCAAAATTTCCTTTTTTTCTTTGAAAGCGGTATGCTTTTTGCCATCGATTGTGTAACTTAGGGCGCCCGATGGACACTTTTTTATAGTTTCTATTACTTTTTCAACAGGAGCATTATCGGCCATAATCCATGGCTTTTTCCTGACATTAAAGACTTCCGGAAGATTTCTTACACAGGCTGCATTATGAGAGCAAACACCAAGATTAAAATGAACCGTGATATCTTTACCTGCATAATCCTTTAGATTATCTTTTTTTCTCTTTTCACTCTTTATTTCGTTTAGGCCTTTTTTTTCATGAGTACCATCACAATAAGGCTTATTAGAGGACTTTCCACAGCGACATAATGCGGTTACTTTTCCTAGTGGAAATTCTTTTCCCTCATCATTTTTCAAGACATCAACATCAACAGCTAAAAATGGAGTATGTTTAGTAAAAACAATTTCCTGTTCCTTTTTTTTCAAAATTCATCACTCCTCACTGTTTTCAATTACCCAGATAAAGGCTGTTTAAATCTCAACGATTTCAAAATCACCAAAAGCTCCCAGCGTTTCTTCTTTAATCAGCAAGGCACCTGAGATTCCCTTTGTATGCTTTGCGACTTCAACTAGTTCTTTTATGTCTTCGGCTGTCATCACTTTATTCGCTATTGCTGTTGCAAAAGCATCCGCTAAATAGATATCATCAGAAATAATTGTTACCAAATCAGCAACACCAAAGCTAAAGGAATGACCAAACATCCCCGAAGAAGAACAAATGCCATATTCTTTATTGTTTGAATTTATTTTTATTCCTATTTTATCTGTAAAAATTGAATCGCCTGCGTGGACAGCAATGGTGATTTCCAGAAAACCAGCAATTAAAAGATCTCCTCCGTTTTCTATAATATAGGACTCAACATTCGAAGATTGCATAAAATCTCCTATAATTTTAGTAAACGCTCCGGCTACTGAAGCCATCGGTCCTACACCGGCTTGATTAGAGGCCCGTATCATTTCCTGAATAAAAACCGGAGCCTTTTCATCGGGTGGATATGGCTTAAGTGTCGACTGGAATACCTCGTGTTGTTCAATATACTTTTTTAGCAAAAGCCTGTGTATTTTAAGCTGATGCTTTAGCTCTGCTATAAGATCATCATCGAAAGAATCTTTAGGTAAACCTATCCAGATATCACTTTCCTGTTCACTAAGTAAAATGTGTTCAAGGTCTTTCCCCATTATTTTTCTGTATGTGCGTTCCTTATACATGTTATTCACCTAAAAACCAATCTTAATAATATTTATCGGGCAAGCCGGAGCACAAAGACCACAAACAATACATTTTTTCTCGTTGTATAGAAGCTCCCAAGTTTCTTTATCCATTTCAAGAGCACCCGGCAAGCAGACTGCAGTACATGCACCACAAGCCAGACAGTCTTCAAATTCTATAAACACCTGTTTTTCAAGATTTTTCACATCTATACCTTCATCAATTAAAAAAGCCAAACCCTCTTTCAGCTTTTCTCCCTCAGCTTCCACATCAATCAGCAAACGTCCTTCTTTCCCTTCTGATATAGCCGCTCTGATAATGTTAATTCTCCAGTCATATCTTTTAACCAGATCATAGGTAAATGCCCGGCAAGTCAGATCCGGAGGGAAATATAGAGTCAGTCTTCTGTATTCCATATTATTCTTCCTCCTTTAAAACAAGCGGTTTGGTCGCTGTGTTTTTACGTATGTCAGCCACCGGCTCGGTAATATAAAACTCTTTATTTAAAATCTGAGATTTCAATGCATCTGCGATCTCTCTGGCTTTTTTTATGCTTGATAAAGGTGCTGTACGAATACTTTTACCTTTAATGGTAACCGAGCCTGATTTTAAATCTTTATAAGAAAACATTCCTAAAGATGGTCTGGACCTTTTTTGGACTCCGTAATCATACACATTGGTATATAGTTGATCATCGGAAACAGAAACCCTTTTTACTACTTCTTCATTCAACAAAGGAATCGGAATTCCAACACCAACAAAAAGACTTGTCCCATATCCCTTGTAGTAGGCCGCTTTAATATAATCAGGATGCATTTCTTTTAAATCACCAATTAACGTTAATGTGGCACCAGGGCTTACGGGTATCCCGTCTATTTTTTCTTTTGTCGTATGATGTTGTGTCCCATTCCAGGCGACATAACCCTGTGCACCTCCGATAAAAATTCTGGTGCCAATACCAATTGTCAGAAATTCCGGATCATTTAACAGCGGACTTAGTTGTCCTGAAGTTGAATAGGTCACATTATTCATATTCGGCAGTAGTGTTCCAAGATAGGTTTCCAGTTTATCCATAGAAGTATTAGTTGCTGCCGCATAGTTTTGATACGCATTTCTCGGGTTTAGCATAAACGCTTCATTAATATCTTCCAGCGTAATGTATCCTGAAAGTTCTTTCATCGGATAACAGTCTGTACCTGATCCGATGGCTCTGATTTTTATTTTTTTACCAAGCAAAAGATCTTCTATAACATGGCCGCCACCATAAATATTTTCACTCCTTGGATT
>SKKY01000032.1 GCA_007123515.1 Clostridia bacterium | reverse complement strand
TTAAAGAAAGCGATTAACAAACATGAGCAAGCTCTTTATCAGGCTCTTTATAAGGATATGAAAAAATCAGAAAGTGAAGCGTACTTGACAGAATATAAGATAGTTCTTAATGAAATCGATTTTTTTATTAAACATTTAAAATCACTAATGAATCCGGAAAAAGTTAGTACACCGCTTTTTGCTTTTCGCAGTAAAGCAATGATCCATAAGCAACCTTATGGGGTGACTCTGATCATTTCACCCTGGAATTATCCTTTTCAACTTGCCCTGTTACCAGCAGCCGGAGCGATTGCTGCCGGGAATACCGTAGTCATTAAACCATCTGAATTTTCCATTGAGACCTCAAAGGTCATAGAAAGTATCATCAGTGATGCTTTTGATAAAAAACACGTAACCGTTATCCAAGGTGCGGTAGAAGAGAGCACCGCACTTCTTAAGGAAGAAATTGATTACATCTTTTTTACCGGCAGTACCAAAGTCGGGAAAATTGTTATGAAAGCGGCAGCCGAACAACTGACACCCGTGACTTTGGAATTAGGAGGAAAAAGTCCGGCTATTGTTTGCGCTGATGCTGACCTTGAAGTGGCAGCCCGCAGGATCATCTGGGGTAAGTTTACAAATGCCGGTCAAACCTGTATCGCTCCGGATTATGTGTATGTGGATAAATCCCGCAAAGACCAGTTGATTAAAGAAATGGTCCATGCTATCAGAATGTTTTATGGTGAAAACACTAAAATAAGTGAAGATTATGGAAGAATTATTACTGATGAGCATTTTGAAAGACTGGCAAACCTTATCGATCCGGAAAGGATTGTTACCGGTGGATTGACAGATAAAGAAGAAAGATTCATCAGTCCTACCATCATAGACCAGGCCGATTGGGACGATCCTTTGATGCAGGATGAAATTTTTGGTCCGATCCTTCCTGTGCTGACGTTTAAAAAGATTGATGAAGTTATTGAAGCGCTTAATGGACGCTCAAATCCGCTGGCGCTTTATCTGTTTACTGATCGCAGCAAGATCATTAAAGAGATCGTCGAATCAGTGCAGTTTGGCGGGGGCTGCATTAACGACACAATGCTTCATGTCGGTATGGATGAGCTGCCTTTTGGCGGGATCGGAAAAAGCGGTATGGGAGTTTACCATGGAAAACATTCTTTCGATACGTTCAGCCATCAAAAGAGCATCGTTTATAAATCGGAAAAGCCTGATTTTGAATTCAGGTATCCGCCATATAAAGAAAGAATGAAAGTGCTGAAGAAAATTTTGTAGACAGAAAGGGAGATGTAATGAGTGATGTAGTATGTACTATAAGAAATAAAACCGGAATTATTACCTTAAACCGTCCGGAAAAAATCAATGCACTGACTCATGAGATGATCGAAGAAATTACAAAGACGCTTAATAGCTGGAAAAATGATGAGCAGATTGAGTTGGTTCTGTTAGAGGGTGCCGGACCTAAGGGATTCTGTGCCGGTGGTGATATGAAATTCTACTATGATAACCGTGATCAGGCATTAACCATCGCAAAAAAGTTTTTTCCCACAGAGTATGAGATGGACTTACAGATCATTCAGTATCCAAAACCTGTGGTCGCCTTTCTAGACGGAATTGTTATGGGTGGAGGCGTAGGTATTTCCTACGGAGCTGATTATAAAATTGTTACAGAAAAAACCAAATGGGCGATGCCGGAAGTTAACATTGGTTTCTTCCCGGATGTTGGTGCTTCCTTTTTTCTTAATCAAATACCCGCTCCGATGGCTCGCTACATCAGTCTTTTAGGCAAAGTATTAAGGGTGGATGATGTTTGTTATTTAGGCTATGCAACACATAAAATACAGAGAGACGATCTTGATCTTGTAAAAGAGGAATTGATTAACAGCAATGCGCCTGCAAATCCTACAGAAATAGAAGATCTTCTTGTAAAATACAGCGAGCCTCCTTTAGACGGGTATTTAAAGGAACATGAGCAGAAGATAGAGCAATACTTTGATTACTCTGATATTGACATGATCACAGAAGCACTTAAAAAAGGTGCTGATGAGGGTGATGCCTGGGCGCAAGAGACCCTGCAAACGTTACAGGAAAAGTCAGTTTTTTCGCAAATGATTGTTCTGGAACAGCTGGAAAAAGCAAAAGAATATTCTATAGAGCAATGTTTTGATCTGGAGCTGAATCTAAGCTACAATTTTATGGAAAATCCTGATTTTTTTGAAGGTTTAAGAAGTGTTTTAGTAGAAAAAGATCAGCCTGACTGGCACTATAAAACATCGAAAGATGTGCCGAAAGAGCTGATTGAAAAATATCTGACATACCGACCATAAGAAAAAACACCCCAAAAGTTTATATGACTTTTGGGGTGTCTTTGTTGTTAGAGTATAGGAGAAAACAACCTGGCAATGGATTCTTTAAATTTAATTATGGTTGGACGTTCATAATAAATATCTTTGGTTAATTCATAAGATAGAAGAATATCATGCTTGAAATTCTGAAGGAGCTGTTGTGAAAGATCCTGGCAGTAGATAAAAGCATTAACTTCAAAATTAAGCTTAAAGCTTCTGATGTCAAAATTAGCTGTTCCAACAGAGGAGATTTTACCGTCGACAATAAGAACTTTTGAATGCATAAAACCATGTTCGTAAGTATAGATTTTAGCCCCGATTTTGATCAGTTCTCCGACATAAGAGTACGTTGCCCAGTAGATAAATGGGTGATCCGGTTTATTTGGAATGATGATATTCACCTCAACCCCTGATAAGACAGCGATTTTAAGTGCCTCCATAATGCTTTCATCCGGTATAAAATAAGGAGTCTGGATATGGATACTTTTTTGGGCCTGGTTGATCATCTTGACATAGCCCTTTTTGATTTGCTCATGCATCGAGTCGGGACCACTAGAGACAATCTGAAGGCCAGCGGTTCCAATAATATCCGGCTCCGGCGTAAATCGTTTTTCAAAGTTGAAATCTTCATCAGAGGCGGTTCTCCAGTCTAAAAGAAAGCGGATTTGCAAACTGTGAACAGCAGTACCGCGGATTTTAAGATGAGTATCTCTCCAGTAACCGAACCGCTTATTTTCACCTAAGTATTCAGTGCCGACATTAAACCCACCGACATAACCGATTTGTCCATCAATAACCACAATTTTTCGATGGTTTCTGTAGTTTGCCTGGGCATTAAAAATTTTGATTTTAGAGTTAAAGAAATAGGCATAAGAAAAATGCTCATTGGCAAAGGTATCGAGGTATTCTTTAGTTAATGCCCTTCCTCCAACTCCATCAAGA
>SKKY01000085.1 GCA_007123515.1 Clostridia bacterium | reverse complement strand
ATCGCAATAAGTATCCCACTAATCACCGATCCGGTAATACTTCCCAGTCCTCCGATAACAACAATCATTAAGAATTGGAAGGTAAATACAAATCTGAACATAAGTGGATCAATTGTTGAAAGCAATATCGCAAGCAAACCGCCACCGACACCAGCAAAAAAAGCACTAATCACAAAGGATAACAGCTTGTATTTAAAAATATTAATCCCCATTGATTCGGCAGCTATCTCATCATCACGAATGGCTTTAAAAGCATAGCCATAACTAGATTGTAAAATGTTCTTGATAATGATAATAACAACGACAGCAATTCCCCAGTTCCACCATAAATTTGTTATGCCGGGAATTCCTTTTAAACCAAGGGCTCCATTTGTAATAGAGTGTGAATTAGTGAAAATGACTCTGATGATCTCTCCAAAACCTAACGTTGCGATCGCCAGGTAATCCCCCCTTAGTTTTAATGTAGGAATTCCAATCGCTACGGCGAAAACAGAAGCAATAATTCCGGCCATAATCAG
The DNA here is from genome assembly GCA_007123515.1 of Clostridia bacterium. Lineage (GTDB taxonomy): Bacteria > Bacillota > Peptococcia > Peptococcales > SKKY01 > SKKY01. The sequence continues at coordinate 2,769 of SKKY01000085.1, read as the reverse complement.
GCTCGGTATCAAATGCATGTTAATGTTTTGCAATGGCGGCCAAAGATCATACATATAAAAGTTCATGCTCTTAGTTCTGCTGTCCATTAACAACAAAGCTGTGGTATAAGCACCAATACTCATAAAACCAGCATGCCCTAATGAAAACAATCCTGTAAAACCATTGGTAAGATTTAGACTAACGGCAAGAATAACATAAATAGCAGCTAGATTCAGAATTCTGATTGCATAATCATTCAAGTTATTTGTTGCAAGAAATAAAAGTGCAACCAGAACCATCATACCGGCTATCGTGAGAATACGTTGTAATTGTTTAAATTCCATCTGATTACACCTTCTCCGTCATTTTTTCGCCAATAATACCTGTCGGCTTAAATAATAATATGATAATCAGCAAGACAAAAGCAAAAGCATCTCTGTAACCTGAATATTCAGGAAAAAATGCCACAAGCATGATTTCGCCTAAACCTAAGAGAAATCCTCCGATGACAGCTCCTGTGATGCTTCCAATACCACCTACAACAGCTGCTATAAAACATTTCAAACCTGGAATAATACCCATTAATGGCTCTATTCTTGGAAATTTCATCCCCCACATAATTCCTCCGATGGCAGCAAGGACTGAGCCAATAAAAAAGGTATAGGCAATGACACGATCAACATCAATTCCCATTAACCTTGAAGTATCAAAGTCTTTTGAGACAGCCCGCATAGCCATTCCCATCTTGGTTTTATTAACCAAAAAGACAAGCATAGCAAGAAACACAGCCGTAATAACCGGGATAAAAAAAGTAAGACTCATAATTTTGATTCCGCCAAAATCATACATTTTAGCGAAGATTTCGGGTCTTGGAAATGTTTTAGGCCTTCCGGAAAAAATAACCAGACCAAGATTTTGCAAGAAAAAAGACACACCAATGGCAGATATTAATACTGACATTTTAGGAGAATCTCGCAAAGGACGATATGCGGCTTTTTCTATCATAACTCCTATAAAACCTGTAAAAACGATCGCCATCAAAAATGAAATATACCAGGGCATGGAAAAAAGCAATATTCCATATAAAGCTACATATGTACTTAACATAAAAATATCACCATGAGCAAAGTTTATCAGACGCAAAATACCATAAACCATGGTATAGCCAATCGCTATTAGGGCATATAGACTACCCAGGGATATTCCATTTGCTAAATGTTGTAAAAAAGCTTCAATCGTCAAAATAATCCTCTCCATCTACGTAAACTTATAATCAGTTACACAAAAATTCTTCTCCCTGTATTAGCAGGGAGAAGATTTATGAAATATTTATGTTTTAGCATGGTAAAAACTATTTAGTTAGGTTCAATAATCATTCTGAATGCAAAGTTACCATCTACAACCTGATTAATTACCGCACTCTTTGTAGCATCGCCATTTTCATCAAGTGTAATATTACCAGTTACACCCATAAAACCAGTGGTTTCAGCTATCGCATCTCTAATTGCTTGTGGTTCTGAACTTTGAGCTCTTTCCATAGCATCTAATGCAAGGATATATGTGTCAAAGCCTAAAGCAGCAAATGCGTTTGGATTCGTGTTTGGATATTCATCATTAAAAGCATCGATGAAAATCTGAGTCATTTCAGTTGCCGGGAATTCAGCTGTAAAGTGGGAACTAAAAGTAGCTCCATTAACTTCTTCTCCGCCAAGCTCTAAAAATTCTCCTACTTCCCAAGTGTCTCCACCTAAGAATGGCACATCAATACCCATTTCTCTTGCTTGTTTAATTAATAACGCACTTGGAGCAAAATCTCCAGGAGCAAAAATAACTTCTGGGTTTGCAGCTCTGATAGCTCCTAATTGTGCCGTGAAATCATTATCCATTTTTTGATAGTCGATATCCGCAACAATTTCTCCGCCACCGGCTATAAATGCATTGTTAAAAAATCTTGCCAGTCCTACAGAGTAGTCACTTCCATTTTCTTTAATAATAGCTGCTTGAGTGAAACCAAGCTCATTTAAAGCATAGTTGGCCATAACCGCTCCCTGATAAGGATCAATAAAACAAACTCTGAAATAGTAGTCATTGTCCAATGTTACCAGAGGATTTGTTGGTGAACATCCGATAGCCGGAACTCCTTTATCTTTTGCAATTTGTCCCCCTGCCATAGACAATCCAGAACTGTAACTACCTAATATAGCAGAAACATTATCATTATCGATCAATCTGGCTACCGCATTAGCAGCTTCTGGTCTTTCTGACTTATTGTCTACCACTACAAGCTGCACTTCCTTGCCCAGCACTTCTGGGTATAACTTGTTTGCTAGTCTCATTCCTTCAAGAGTTAACTGTCCGCCTGCAGCATTATCACCGGTTAATGGCTGATAAACACCAATTTTAATTACATCGTTGGATGGCTGTCCATTTCCGTTTTCAGGAGTGGTTCCTCCGCCACAACCTGCTATTACTAATGCTAAAATCAAAGTAACGGCAAGTAATGTAGCTTTTTTTGATCTTTTCAACATTGCTTAATTCCCCCTTATTTTTTCACGGACATTGTTTCATTATGTATTATCGAATGTCCATATGCAGAGCACGAAGTTCTACATAGGGTAGACTACCATTTTTTTTTATAAAAATCAATTATTTTTATCATTTTGTATACATATTTTGATTAACTTTTTTTAACTGCCAACTTATGCTAGAATATGTTGGTGATTTTCTGTTTGCTACTACATAAGGAGGAATACAATATGGACCAATACGCAATATCCGTCAGCATAAGT
>SKKY01000066.1 GCA_007123515.1 Clostridia bacterium | reverse complement strand
TATCTGTAAAAACCATAAAAATTCATCCACCTAAAGCTGCTGTTGGCATAAGAATCCTGTGGTCTGAACCGACAATCAATCGCATGCTGTGAGGAATGATCAGACCGACGAAGCCTATAGTTCCGCTAACGGCAACTGCAGAAGCGACAGTAAAGGAGCCAAGAACAAGAAGCAGTTTTTTTGTTTTTTCAACATCAACTCCCAGATTTTGGGCGGTGTGTTCTCCAAAAAGCATTAAGTTAAGTTCTCTCGAAAAAAAATTAAGGGCCAGAATTCCGAATAAAATAAACGGACCTGCGATTTGAATATGTTCCCAACTTCTTCCGGAGAAACTACCAAGCATCCAAAATAGTATTTGATTCATCTCATTTGTATTAAGAATCATTAATAAAGATGTAATAGCTGATAAAAAAGCACTCAATGCTACACCGGACAGAAGAAGATTGTATACAGGAACTTTAGTTCCAACCCTTGCAATATGATAAACGATAAAAATACTAATAACGGCTCCGATAAAGGCGACTAAGGGTACAGTGAAATATCCGACTGCCATGCTAATCCCGGTAACGATAGCGAGAGCTGCACCCAGAGCGGCCCCGGAAGAAATTCCAATAATATAGGGATCAGCCATGGGATTTTTCAGTAATCCCTGAAAGGTTGTCCCTGAAGCAGCTAATCCCATTCCAACAAGAGCGGCTAAAAAAACTCTTGGGAGTCTGATTTGCATGATGATGGTTTCCTGGCTTGGTCTCAGATCATCTATAGAAAAAACAGAATCGAGTCCGGGAATATTTGAGGCCACAACAAAAATAACCTGTCGGATACTAATGTCTGACGGGCCAATCGTTGTTGAAAAAAAGATAGCGAATAGGAGCAGGAAAAATAGAACGACGATTTTGGTTCGATTATATTTATGTTTTAACTGATCTTGAATCATAAGTTATCCATTCTTTCATAAGACTTTAAGGTATATAGTAACTCTAAATTAAAAAAATTAAAAGGGTGTAAGTGTCTGACCGATTGCCTGCTTCCATCCCTTGTAATTTTTTTTCATTTGATCAGCATTGTTTTTTGGACTAAAGACAGTGTTTGCTTGCTGTAACTCGTAAAGATCTTTTTCTTTCCAGAAATTCACAGCTAAACCAGCAAGATAAGCGGCACCTAGAGCTGTTGTTTCAGTCATATTTGATTTTTCAACAGTTGTTTGTAATAAATCAGATTGAAACTGCATCAGAAAATGATTTTCGGAGGCACCACCATCTACTTTTAAGTGTTTTAGCCGGATCGATGAGTCCAGAGACATGCAATCAAGTACATCTTTAGTTTGGTATGCAATCGATTCTAAGACAGCCCGGATAATATGTTCTTTTTTCGTACCTCTTGTTAAACCGGAAATAGAACCTCTGGCATGCATATCCCAGTAAGGGGCACCAAGGCCGGAAAAAGCAGGAACCATGTATACACCGCCATTATCTTTAACTTTTTCAGCATAATATGAAGATTCAGAAGAAGTTTTTATCAATCCTAATTCATCACGTATCCATTGTACAGCGGCGCCTGCAATAAAAATGCTGCCTTCAAGTGCATAAGAAATTTTTCCGTCTATTCCCCAGGCAATGGTTGTCAGTAATCCATTATCTGAGGTGACAGGGACAGATCCTGTGTTCATTAGCATAAAACAGCCTGTTCCATAAGTGTTTTTGACCATACCTTCTTCAAAGCAAAGATGTCCGAATAAAGAAGCCTGCTGATCTCCGGCCATAGCAGCAATCGGTATTTCTGCACCCCCAAAGGTTTGTTTATCAGTATAACCAAAAATATGGCTTGACTCACAGACCTCCGGAAGCATCGACTCCGGTATATCTAATATAGATAAAAGCTCTTTATCCCATTCTAAAGAATGGATATTAAACAGTAAGGTTCTCGAAGCATTAGAATAGTCGGTCTTATGATGTTTGCCTCGGCTAAGATTCCATAAAAGCCATGTATCGACCGTTCCAAATAAGAGCTCGCCTCTGTCTGCTTTTTCCCTTGCGCCGGTTACGTTGTCTAAAATCCATTTTACTTTTGTTCCTGAAAAATAAGCATCGAGAATTAAGCCGGTTTTTTTTCTAAATAACTCCTGATATCCATTTTCTATCAATTCTTCGCATATTTCTGAAGTTCTGCGACATTGCCAGACAATGGCATTGTAAATTGGTTTGCCAGTTTCTTTATCCCAGACGATAGTGGTTTCTCTTTGGTTAGTAATTCCAATGGCATTGATCTCTTGTGGGCGAACGCCTGATTTTTCCAGAACTTCTCTTGCTACACCGCTTTGGGTTCCCCAAATTTCCATTGGTTCGTGTTCGACCCAACCGGGGTGAGGATAGAATTGTTCAAATTCTCTTTGTGATGTGGAATAAACAGTCCCATTTTTATCAAATAAAACGGCACGGGAACTGGTGGTTCCCTGATCAAGTGCCATAATGTATCGTTTTTCCATAAAAATGCCCCCTTACTATAGTGCTATTATATCACAGAAAGAACCGCTCTTTTATGTTGAAAGTATTCATAGCTTCTAAAAAAATGAAAATAATGCAACAAAAAAACTGGGTCTTTTGGTATAATTATATAAACATTTTAAAGGTTAAAAAAATAAAAAATAGGATAATTATTATCTGGAGAAGTAAAAAAATTTCTGAGGTGGGATTATTTTGGATATTTTAAAAAAAGACCATGATTTCTGTTATGAAAAATTATTTAATCGAATGCATGACGGAATCGTGATATGTTCACCATCGGAAGACGGCAACCATTTTCTGATTTTTGATTGTAATCATTCTTTTGAAAAGATGACCGGAATAAAAAAAACAGAGTTTTTAGATGAGCGATTTTCTGAATTTTTTTCAGAGTATAAAGATACTCCTCTTGAAAAAGCAATGCAAGATTCTTATAAGACGGGCAAAACCATCTTTGTAGCACCCTATTATCAGGATCACGAAACGGGTGGATGGAGAGAAAATCAAGTTATCCGGCTTTCAGACGGAAGAATCGCTGTTCTTTTTTCAGATGCTTCCGAAAAAAAAGAAGTTGAAGAAAAGCAAATACAAGACAAAGAATTGATTGCCACCATCCTGGATGCCGTTCCGGATATATTAGGATTATTAGATAAAGAATATAACGTTATCCGCTATAACAAAAAAAGATATGAGTTGTTTAATGTTACCCCCGAAGAAAAAAATAAAAAAAAGTGTTATGAACTTATTGGAAAAAGCCTGCCTTGCAGAATACGTGCAGTAGGAAAAACGATAGAAAATAAGAGACCT
>SKKY01000087.1 GCA_007123515.1 Clostridia bacterium | reverse complement strand
GTATAGAAGAAGGCGCTATGGTTCATGGTATCAATCCAGATGAATTACTGGAAAAATTAAACGAAGCCGTTCCACAATAATAGTAAAAAGCAAAATCAAACTCCTCTTACATGGTAAGAGGAGTTTTTATATTTTAGCCGTTTGTAGTACATTTTCAAAATATTGCTGATTAATTCCAAGGTAGTCAAAGACTCTCATATCAAGCTCATGATCATAAACTTTGTTTTCTAGTACTATTTTTGAATAATGATTAGCAAGATGGATGACCGATACCAGTTCCTTATTCTTCACATTTTCATTAAACGGATCATGATGATACAGGGCTGCTTCCGGTATTTCCTCAATGACTCCCCATAATTTCATGAAATAGTAGCCAACCTCTTCATGAGACAGACCAAACTTTTCATATTCTAAATCCTGAAGAACATAGTCTTCATTTTCAAAATACAGTTCACAAAGATCAAAATATCCGTTATGGTAATCATTAATTAATACTACTTTTCCGATATCATGGAAGAGTCCCACAGACTGCAGATCCTCATCAAGTGTTTTGCACAATACATTTTTATAAATCAGATTCATAATCCTATTGGTTGTCTCCGCATGCTTCCAGAGGCCTTCAGCATATTTATCTTCAAGACTCGAAAAAATCGACTGTGACATAATAATATTCTTAATGTTATTAATCCCAAGATAAATAAGAGCCTTACTGATTGATGCAGTCTTTATATTAAAATAGGCAGAATTGACAATCTGAATCACTTTTGCGGATATGGAATGATCAAGCTCAATAAGCTCAGCAATTTTCTGAATATCCTGGTCTTCATCTATCGCCTTGGTAATCTTTAAATAAATGTCCGGAATCGTTGGCAAATTGCTGATACTGTTTATCTTTTCAATAATGTTTCTGTCTTTTAATTCAGTATATAATGAAAAGTAGTAATCAATAGTTCCAAGCAAATCATTTTGACTCCAGGGCTTTATAATATAGGATGAAGCCAGGTTTTTAGATAAAGCTTTTAAAATTTTTACTTCATCCACAAAACCAATCAATGCAATCCGGAACACACCGGGATAGTCATTTTTAATCGATTCGAGAATCTCATATCCGGAGACAATCGGCATACGCAGGTCAACAATGGCAAGATCAATCTCTTCGTTTTTAAGGATTAAAAAGGCATTATCTGCAGAGTCAGCAAAAAACATCTGATACTCCGTTTTCTCAAGTGCCTTTTTAAAGGCATACAATATTCTTTTGTCATCATCAACAAACAGAATGTTTTTTGTCTTCTTTTTTATCAACACATACGACTCCTTATATTGCTAATCCGCTCAATACTTTTAACGTCATTATACCATCATTTCAAATAAATAATAAGAACTTTTGAAAGTCTTTTCAGGCCTTCTTCAAGTCTTTCTTTAGACATATTAGAAAAATTCATCCGAATCGTATTCTTCATTTTCTTATTTGGGAAAAATGAGCATCCGGGTACAAAGGCAACATTTTCTTTAAGAGCCAGAGTCAATAATTCTTTAGCGCTTTTATCCTCGGGAAGCTCCAGCCAGAAAAACAGACCGCCTTTAGGAACATTGTATGTCACTTCTTTGGGAAATTCTCTTTTCATGTAGTCATACACAAAATCTCTTTTATCCTTATAGCTTTCCAGCGTTCTTTTGATATGGTGATCGATATCATAAATCTCAAGATATTGATCAATGTATCTCTGACTAAATGAAGAAGAGCTCAGGTCCACTCCCGGTTTTAAAGCCAGATATTTTCCGATTAGTTCTTCAGAAGCCGCAATCCAGGCTACCCTAAAGCCTGGACAAAAGATTTTAGAAAATGATCCAAGAAAAATTACTTTATTCTGATTATCAAGAGCAAATAAACTTTGCTCCGGCTCTCCTTCAAAACGAATCTCTGAGTAGGCACCATCCTCAATAATCGGCACATCATAATCTTTTAAAGCCTCTAGAAACTCAACTCTCCGTTCTTTACTCCAGCAGCGACTCGTCGGATTCTGAAAATCGGGAATTACATAAATCATTTTGAGGCGATCCTTATATTTTTGAAGATTATCCAGTAAATCTTCGATCACCATCCCCTGGTCATCGGTTTCAATTTCCACATACTGCGGATAGTAAGAGTTAAAGGCATTAATCGCCCCTAAATACGATGGTCTTTCACAGAAAACAACATCATTTTCGTCAAGAAAAACCATTCCGGACATATCAAGAGCCTGCTGAGAGCCACTGGTAATCATAATTTGTTCTGCATCAACAAATCTTCCTTTTTGCTTTTCCATTCTTTCGGCAATTTTCTCCCTTAGAGGTTTATAGCCGCTGGTTGATGCATATTGCAATGCTGACCGGTTTTCCTCACACAAAATATTCTGCGAGACCACTTTTATCTCTTCAAGCGGAAACATTTCCGGAGCCGGAAAGCCACCGGCAAAAGAAATCACATCTGGATTCTCAGCTAGCTGCATTAAAGCAAGCAGCTCATTGCTTTCAAATTTTTCCATTCTTCTTGCAAATTTCATGATTGCCCCCCCATTTTTAACAACGATCCAAGTCTGGTGTTTCTTTTTATAATTTTATTATTTTTAACAGCCAAAAAGACTGCTTTTTTTGTTCCGACTAGTACCATAATCTTTTTGGCTCTTGTTACACAGGTGTAAAGCAAATTTCTCTGCAGCATCATATAGTGTTGTGTCGTCAGCGGAGCAATCACAACTTTGTACTCACTGCCCTGACTCTTATGGACGGTAATGGCATACGCTAACACCAGTTCATCCAATTCTGATATTTCATAGCTAATGCGCCCCTGCTCAAAATCAACCGTCATCGACTGATCATCTTTGTTAATTTCGGAAATGATTCCAATATCTCCGTTAAAAACGTTTTTATCATAATTATTTTTAATCTGCATCACTTTGTCACCAAGATAGTAACTGTACGCTCCATATTTTAAACATTCCTTGTTGGGATTAAGCGCTTCCTGCAGTACCTGGTTTAGGTTTTGTGCGCCTGTTTCCGTTCTTTGCATCGGTGTAATGATCTGTATGTCATCAATCGGATTCACCTTATAATAACCGGGAATTCTTCTTTTACACAAGTCTTTTATGGTTTCTACAATTTTTGCCGGATCTTCTTCTTCAATAAAGAAAAAATCACTTTCTCTGTTGGATTTCATCTCTGGGTACAATCCACGGTTTATCCGATGGGCATTCGTTATAATTTCACTATCCTGAGCCTGCCGGAAAATTCTTTCCAGTTTTACCACTTTCACACAACTGGAATCAATGATATCCCTAAGTACATTACCGGGACCCACCGACGGCAGCTGATC
>SKKY01000065.1 GCA_007123515.1 Clostridia bacterium | reverse complement strand
AGTCTCCTGACTTAGAAGAATTTGATGGATTAGAAATCGTACCTTTAGATGCTGAAGAAGGCGACAGAATAAGATAAAGGAGACAAATGATGAGATTTGAATTAATGGTTGCCATTAGATTTTTAAAAGAGTCCAAAACACAGACCGTATTGATTATGGCAGGAATTATTATCGGAGTCTCCGTTCAGGTATTTTTATCGGCTCTGATAGGAGGACTTCAGACAGATATCGTAAACAGTACGGTTGGTGATGCACCACATATTACTTTAAGTGCATCGGAAAACCGTCCATTTTCTTTTTTGTCAGAACAAAAAGATACGCAGGTGTTCTCGAGTGTTACCCAAAGCAGAAGCCGAAGGAATATTGTTTCCTATAACGAGATTATAAATACTCTAAAAAATGATCAAAGACTATCAGCGGTATCCGCATCAGTTAATCAACAGGCATTTGTTACTAGTGGTGGTGTTCAGAGCACGGTTGCCGTTAGGGGAATTATCTTAGAAGACGGAGACAGAATTTTTCGGATAGACCAAAGATTGTTACAAGAAAGTGGATCACTGACTGGAAATAATATCTATATTGGTGTTGGGCTCTCAGAAAATAATGGTTTAGAAGTAAATTCGATTCTTGAGATGCAAAATAGCCAGGGCATCAGTTCTTTCTTCAGAGTTGCCGGAATTTTCGATTTTGAAAACCAACAAGCCAACGATACGATTGTTTTTATGAATTTGACCTCAGCGCAGAGCTTTTTTGATATGTTTGGAATGATTTCTCAGGTGGACATGCAAGTTCCGGAAGTCTTTGATGCCCAGATGATATCGGAGAGTTTGTCTGTTCAGTTTTCTGATTATGAAGTCATATCCTGGCAAGAAACAAATCAACAATTACTTGCTGCTCTTCAAAGCCAGAGCGGATCTTCATTTATCATTCAGTTTTTTGTCATTCTTGCGATTACTTTGGGAATTGCAAGTGTACTAGCTATAAATGTTGTTCAGAAATCCAAACAGATTGGGATATTAAAAGCCATGGGAGCAACAGGCAGCATGGCCAGCAGAATTTTTATTTTACAGGGTGTGATACTTGGTTTTATAGGGTCACTGATCGGGGTTGTCAGCGGCTACTTTCTACTGCAGGGCTTTATTGCAGGGACCAGTTCTGTTACCGGAGACCCCTTATTTCCGATCGAGATTAGTGCCAGTATTTTACTGATCTCAATTATGGTTGCTACAACAGCCAGTACCATAGCTGCAGCCATTCCTGCAAGGAAAGCGGCGCTACTTGATCCGATAGAGGTGATTAGAAATGGATAATGCAGGTACAAAAAATGAAACAATAATACAGGTAAAACATTTAGATAAAGTGTTTGGAGAAGAAGTAAAAAACCAGGTTTTATTTGATCTGAATTTTGAAATAAAACGTGGTGAATTTCTTTCGTTAATCGGACCTTCCGGATCCGGGAAAAGTACACTTATGAATATTTTAGGTGCTCTCGAACGGTCGACTGCAGGCGAGGTGATTGTTAATGGAAAGAATATTAATAATTTAAATGATAAAGACCTGGCAGAATTCAGAAACCAGTATCTTGGTTTTATCTTCCAGTTTCATTATTTGTTTCCTGAATTCACAGCGTTGGAAAATGTATTAATCCCTTACTATATCAAGGACTTTTCCAGGAAGCCTGAAATAATTAACAAAGCTAATAAACTCTTATCATTAGTTGAACTGGAAGGGTTTGAAAACCGCAAGATTAATAAATTATCCGGAGGTCAGCAACAAAGGGTAGCCATAGCCAGATCCTTTATCAATGATCCGCAGATTATATTAGCTGATGAACCTACAGGAGCCCTTGATACTAAGACAAGTCGTGCAATCATGACACTAATGCGTAAATATAATGAAGAAACCGGGGCTACATTTATTATTGTCACGCATGACAGAGAAATTGCCAGTGGTACACAAAGAATTGTCGAACTGGTTGATGGGAAAATACATAAAGATTTTCTTCCTTCTGAAATAGGAGAGGCAACAGCCTGGGAAGAATTAGAAAGACATGCCTGTGTTGATTGTGATACAATGAAACAGCAAAAGCAGGTGAAAAAAGATGAAAATTTCGGAAAGAATAAAAACGATTGCAAAACATGTCCCTAAAGGTTCTGTTGTAGCCGATATTGGAACGGATCATGGATACTTACTTAAAATTCTTTTGGATCAGAATAAAATCAAAAAAGGAATTGGCTGTGATGTCAATAAAAATCCATTATCGTATGCTAAAAAAAATCTAAGTCAATATATTGAAAACCATAGAGCGCAATTGATTCTTGGTGATGGTCTTGAACCCCTGGCCGAAAAAAACGTTGATTGTATCGTTATTGCCGGAATGGGCGGACTGTTAATGATTGACATATTAAAGAATAAGCAGCAAGTGACAGATCATGTTGAAAAGATTATTCTATCCCCAAATCTGGCCTGGGAAAAAATAAGGAAATATGTAACAGAAAATGGCTGGAAGATTGCAGATGAAGATTTAGTGTTTGAAGATGGCAAGTTTTATCCTATAATAGTGCTTGAAAAAGGTTTGGATAAAGATTACTCTGAATGCGAGCTTTTTTTTGGTCCGCTACTGATTAGTCATAAGCACGCTCTATTGTCTCAATTAGTGGATCATGAGAAACAAAAAACAGAAGATATAATCAATAAGATTAAAGAATCGGGACATAAAAATTCCGAAGAACTAATAGAGAAAGAACGCTATAAATGGAAAAAAAAGAGCAGGTGCATATATGGGACTACATGTAATTGACGTCATAAAAAAAATAGAAAGCTGGCTTCCTGAAAAATATGCAGTATCGGATGATCGCATAGGTTTAATCACAGGGAGTTTTAAAAGTCCGGTAAAAAACATAATGGTTACTCTGGATGTAGATGAACGTGTTATTAATGAAGCAGTTTCTATGGGAGCTGACTTTATTTTTGCACATCACAATCCTTTATATGATATGCAGAGTCATTTTACTGCAGATTCTCCAAAAGGTAGAATTTTACAAACATTAATTAAAAGCGACATTTCTTTATATGTGGCGCATACGAATCTTGATGCTGCATTTGGGGGAGTTAATGATGTCTTGGCAGACATGCTGGGGCTGGGTAATGTTCAGCCTCTTTCTGTACAGTGGAAAGAAAGGTACATTAAGCTTGCCGTGACAGTTCCGCTAAAATTTGAAGAAAGTGTAAGAGAGGCCATTGTTTTGGCAGGTGCGGGACATATAGGAAACTATTCAGACGTGTCGTTTCATATTAAAGGAACTGGCCATTTCATGCCAGGACAGGGGACGGAACCGTTTATAGGAAAAATTGATGAATTAGCAACAGT
>SKKY01000026.1 GCA_007123515.1 Clostridia bacterium | reverse complement strand
GCTACCTTGGGGTGGTAGAGGTCGCAAGTTCAAATCTTGTCGCTCCGACCAAAAAGACGGTAACCGTAAGCATATACGGTTACCGTCTTTTTCTTTTATACCTTATAAATCTTTCCCACAAAAGGGACAATATTTAAAATCCCCTTCAATCCTGCTGCCACATGAAGGACAGTGATAATCCTCTACCTGTACTTCTTCTACATCATAATAACTGACTGTACCGCCTCTGCGAATGATATCTTCCGCTTTTTCATTATTTAATAAAAAAATACGATGAGTCCCTGGTATCAACAAGTAATACTTCTTATGATATCGAAAGACAGGAATAAAGAAAAAATCAAACACCTGATTTTGACGAAAAAGTTCTGCCTTTATTCCCATTGGATGTTCCGGAATATGATCAATCATGGTTTCCGCTACTTTTTTTTCTTCGGGGTAAATTCTAAAAATTCCTATGAAAAACATCTCTATAATAACCGCTACTGATTAATACTTACTAAGTCAAAAGCATCGTGTAAAAATTCAACGGCTTTTTTTGCATTGGATCTTTTTACAATACAGGAAACTTTTATCTCTGAAGTGCTAATAATATCAATATTGATCTTATTGTCTGCTAAAACCTGGAACATTTTTGCAGCCACACCCGGGGAACTGATCATGCCGGCTCCTACAATAGATACTTTCGCTACATCATTATCCGCCTCTATGCTTGAGGCGTTCATTTCTGAGGAAACTGACTTAATGATTCTTACCGCTTTATCCATTTCATCTTCCGGAACTGTCAATGAGATATCATTTATTTTATTGCGCATTGAACTTTGAACTATCATATCTACATTAATATTTTCCTGGGCTAATTTAGTAAAAATACTTCCCGCTATTCCCGGCTGATCCGGCACATCAAAAATACTAATCTTTGCTACATTTAGATCATGGGCTATTCCGGTCACCACGACTTCTTTTTCTAATGAATTTCTGTTCACGACTAATGTTCCCTCCTCATTAACATAACTTGATCTGACACACATTGGAACGTTATATAACTTTGCTAATTCTACCGATCTCACATGTAGAACTTTGGCACCAAGACTTGCCAGTTCGAGCATTTCATCATAAGATATATTTTTTTATTTTTTTGCTTCGGGCACGACTCTAGGATCTGTTGTAAATACGCCCGTCACATCTGTATAAATTTCGCACATGTCAGCACCTAATGCAGCAGCTAAAGCAACAGCTGTCGTATCTGATCCACCACGGCCTAGTGTTGTAATTTCATCATCTTCCGTTTTTCCCTGAAAGCCTGCCACGATCACAATATTGTTTTTATCTAATTCTTTTTGAAGTCTTTCTGTATCAATTTCCTGAATTCTTGCTTTAGAGTGGACATTCGAGGTAATGATTCCGACTTGCGGCCCGGTTAGTGAGATAACTGGCTTTTCCATAGCATCAAGTGCCATTGACAAAAGTGCTATTGATACCTGTTCTCCGGTAGATAAGAGCATATCCATTTCCCTGGCTTTTGGCTGCTCATTTAGCTCTTTTGCAAGAGAAATCAGACTATCAGTGGAATCACCCATTGCTGAAACAACAACAATTACTTGATCACCACGATCGTAGTACTTACTAATATTACTTGCGACCCTTTTTATGCATACTGCATCTGCTACTGAGCTTCCTCCATATTTTTGTACAATTAATGCCATTAATTTTTCCCCTCCGATTACTTTATTTTACGATTGTTCCGTTAACTACAGGTTGTAAATGATATATTTCAGAAAAAACATTGTTTTTTTCTAAAATTTTAATCAATACTTCAAAAGGAACCCTGTCGGATTCGTTATGAAAAATAATAATGGAAGGACCCGCTCCGCTTAGGGCAATTCCAATAATATCATGTTTTTCGGCTTCTGTAATTACCTCTGATAAACCGGGAATTAACGAAGAACGGTAACTCTGGTGCAGTTTGTCCGAAAAAGATCTTTTTAAATTATCATAATCCTCAGTAATTAAAGAACTGACCAGTAATGAGGCCCGGCTGATATTATGTACAGCATCAGCCATAGAGACCATTTCCGGCAAAATGCCCCGGGAAGAGGATGTTGACAGCTCAAAATTCGGGACAATGACTGATGCATTGATCGATTGCGGAACTTTTATCTTCTTTGCAAACACTTCATTTTTTTCTGAAAAAGAGATGACAAAACCGCCTAAAAGTGCCGGAGCTACATTATCAGGGTGACCTTCTATGGCTGTTGCTATGGTTAAGATTTCCTGATTGGATAAGCGTTGATCGAGAAGTTCATTAGCCATAACGATACCACCGATAATCGCTGCAGAACTACTGCCTAATCCCCTAGAGAGAGGAATTCGATTCACCTGAGTAAATTGAATCCCGGGCACTTCTTCTTTGCAATATTCAAACGTTTTTTTAAATGCCCTATACACCAGATTTTGATCGTCTCTGTCTAATTCTCTTTTTCCTTCCCCGGCTATCGTAATCGATACTTCGCCGGGAGTCATGGTTTTTTCGAAACTGATCTCATTATACAAATTCAAAGCTAATCCAAGGCAGTCAAAGCCCGGGCCAACATTTGCACTGGTTGCAGGTATTTTAATAACTTTACTGTTCATCAACGTACACCCTAATCATACTGCTTACCTGATTGAGTATTTCTGAACTTTGCATTTGGTCAATGGCTTCGAAGATATCCTTTTCCAAAACAGTATCGGTAATTATAACAAGCTCGGCTTTTTCTTCTAATGCTTTTCTCTGAATAACCGCCGCAATACTTACATCATGGTCACCAAAGACTCCGGCAATTTTAGCCAATACACCTGGTTTGTTTTCTACTTCTATTCGAATAAAATACTTTGAGAGCACTTCATCTTTCTGCAACACTTTTTCTTCGAGATAACACGTACAGCTGATTCTTCCCTGGCATCCGTAAACGATATTCCTTGCTACATCAATAACATCTCCAACTACGGCACTGGCCGTTGGTAACTGTCCGGCTCCATGGCCAAAAAACATAGCTTCTCCAATTGGATGTCCTTTTAAAAAGATCGCATTAAAAGCATTATCTACAGAGGCAAGTGGATGCTTAGCCGGAATCAGCATCGGGTGGACTCTTATTTCTATTCCACTTTCTCTTTTTCTGGTAAGACCTATCAATTTAATAATATATCCAAATTCTTCAGCATAATCGATATCTGCCGGTGAAATATAGGTAATCCCTTCTACATATACATCATCTAAATTAACTTTAGTATGAAACGCTAATGAGGCGAGAATGGCCATCTTTCTTGCCGCATCTAAACCGCCAACATCAGAAGTTGGGTCAGCCTCTGCAAATCCAAGATCCTGAGCAGCTTGCAATGCTTCATAAGAGGTTTGTTTTTCCTGCGTCATTTTTGTAAGAATATAGTTTGTTGTTCCATTAACAATACCAAGAATTTCCTTGATTTC
>SKKY01000099.1 GCA_007123515.1 Clostridia bacterium | reverse complement strand
TCTCTTGAGAAAGAAGATGAACTAAGGCAGGAAGTATTGGAATTCACAGATAAGATAAGTGATCTTAAAGAAGCTTTTATTGAAGTAGAAGAGGTAATCAACCCAGGAGTTATTATTACTGTTGGAGAATATTCAAAAAAGGTGTCGTCGCAAAACTATCATGTTAAAATTTTTCTGACGCATGGCGATATTGTATTTTCACCTTTGGGATGAAAGTGGTGTGAATGATGTCTATTAAACCAATTGACTTTCAGTTATCGATTCCAAAATCGTTTGAAGCAAGTAAGAATCAGCAAAATCATTTAAGAGCCTCTGAGTTAACAGCGCAGCAGAATGCATTGGCTAACCAGGAAGAAACGAAGAAAAAACTTAATTCTGTTAAAGATTCAGAAAAAACAGAGAAAAAAAATCTTCTGAATGATTCTAAGCAGCAAGATGAAAATGAAACGGATCAAAATGAGCAAGATATCGATCAGGATCAGAAAGATCATGAAGAGCATCGTTTTGTCCCCGGTAAAATAGATATAAAAATTTAATGGTCAGGAAAGTAATTATATGGTTTTTTATTTTTTTGCAGGTATCATTGTTTCAGGGCTTATAGCAACAATTATTTTCTGGATTTTTTTCAGACATATGTTTTCGATTGTTAATGAAGGGAAGATGGTGGCCAATCATTTAGAAGAGCTATCCAAAATGGCCATAGAAATTTCGGATGAGATGGTAGGCAGAAGACCTGTTAATGCAGATGATCAAACAAAGCCAAATACATTTGAAGGAAAAACAAAACATCAGTTAATCTATGAGTTATATAGTCAAGGATACTCCGTAAGAGAGATTTCAGAACAATTGCATACCGAAGTTGATCAGGTGGACTTAGTAATTAAATTATTAGAACAAAATCGTTGATTTTGTTTTTTTTTTATGTTAATATTTTTAGTGGTGTTAAAACGCACGTTCTTTGATTGATAAGTCGGTGCCTCTGTATGAGGTGGCTTATTAAGTAGATGAGAACGGAGGAAAAAAACAAATTGAGAGGAGGTGCCAAAATGGCTGTAGTTACAATGAAACAATTGTTAGAAGCAGGAGTTCATTTTGGACATCAAACAAGAAGATGGAATCCGAAAATGTCAAAGTATATTTTTGGAGCAAGAAACGGTATTTATATTATCGACTTGCAAAAATCACTTAAGAAAATCGAAGAGGCTTATGAGTTTCTAAGAGGAGTCGCTGAAGAAGGTAAATCAGTTATTTTTATCGGCACAAAAAAACAAGCTCAGAACACCATTAAAGAAGAGGCTGAAAGATGTGATGAGTTTTATGTTAATGAACGCTGGTTAGGTGGAATGCTGACAAACTACAAAACGATCAAAAAGAGAATTGACAGATTGTTTGAGCTTGAAAGA
Source organism: Clostridia bacterium (assembly GCA_007123515.1). Taxonomy (GTDB): domain Bacteria; phylum Bacillota; class Peptococcia; order Peptococcales; family SKKY01; genus SKKY01. The sequence continues at coordinate 2,079 of SKKY01000099.1, read as the reverse complement.
ATGCACGAAGATGGTACGATGGATCTTCTTCCTAAAAAGGAAGTTTTTCAGCTTCAGAAAGAACAGGATAGACTAGAGCGTTTCTTAGGCGGCATCAAAAACATGAAAAGCCTTCCTGGGGCAATCTATGTCGTAGATCCTAAAAAAGAAAGAATCGCTATTTTAGAAGCAAGAAAATTAGGGATTCCGGTTATTTCAATCGTAGATACAAATTGTGATCCGGATGAAATTGATTACGTAATTCCTGGTAATGATGATGCTATCAGAGCCGTTAATTTAATCACACGCGTGATGGCAAATGCAGTATTTGAAGCAAAACAGGGAATCATTAATGCTCAAAAAGCTGCTGAACAAGCACAGCTAGAACAAGCAGCTGAGCAAGAAGCTGCTGAGAAAGATGTTGCTGAGCAAGTTGAAGTAGTAGAAGAGCCGGAAAATAACTAGAACTAACAAAGAGGGTACCATTAGGTGAACAAAGCCATTAATGGCTGCCCTCTATTCATTTTAGGAGGTATAAATATGTCTGTTTCTGCAGCTATGGTAAAAGAGTTAAGAGAAAGATCTGGTGCGGGTATGATGGATTGCAAAAAAGCACTAGTAGAGACAAATGGAGATGTTGAAAAAGCGATTGAGTATTTAAGAGAAAAAGGATTAGCCGCAGCCGCTAAGAAAACTTCAAGAATTGCCGCAGAAGGTATTGTTGAATCATATATTCATATGGGCGGGAAAATTGGCGTTCTTGTAGAAGTTAACTGTGAAACTGATTTTGTAGCTAAAACGGATAAGTTTAGAGATTTAGTAAAAGATATTGCGATGCAGATTGCAGCAGCAAATCCTTCCTATATCAAAGCTGAAGAAGTTGATCCTACAGAGATTAATAAAGAAAAAGAAATTTTAAAAGCTCAGGCTCTTAATGAAGGTAAACCTGAACAGGTTGTCGATAAGATGGTTGAGGGAAGAATTAAAAAATATTATAAAGAAATTTGTCTTTTAGAGCAGCCTTTTGTTAAGGATGCTGATAAATCAGTTCAGGAAATGATCAATGAAATGATCGCTGAAATCGGAGAAAACATTCAGGTCAGAAGATTTGTCAGATACCAAATGGGTGAAGGTTTAGAAAAAAGACAAGATGATTTTGTCAGCGAAGTTATGTCAGAAGTAAAGAAGTAAATCATAAAAAAGAACACCTGGTGTTCTTTTTTTTTAAAAAATTATACAGCAAGGAGATTAATTAATGGAAAAACCAAAGTATCAGCGTGTCATCATAAAACTTAGTGGTGAATCTTTGGCAGGAAATCTTGGCTATGGGATTAATCAGGAAACATTGTCTTCTATCTCTTCTCAGTTGGCAGAAATTGTTAATCTAGGTGTTGAAGTATCTATTGTTGTTGGAGGCGGAAACATTTGGCGAGGCGTTTCCGGAAGTAAACAGGGAATGGATAGAGCTACGGCAGATTATATGGGTATGCTTGCAACTGTAATTAACTCTTTGGCACTACAGGATGCTTTAGAAGATCATGGTATTTCCACTAGAGTTCAGGCAGCAATAGAAATGAGACAGATTGCAGAACCTTACATCAGAAGAAGAGCGATCCGCCATCTAGAAAAGAAAAGAGTCGTTATATTTGCTGCAGGAACAGGCAATCCATATTTTTCTACAGATACTACAGCAGCTTTAAGAGCGGCTGAAATTGAAGCTGAAATTATTCTTATGGCAAAAAAAGTGGACGGAGTTTATGATAAAGACCCAGAAACTAACCCAGACGCAGTAAAATATGATAAACTTAGTTATATTGATGTCATTAATAAATCTTTAGGTGTGATGGACAGCACAGCGGCTTCGTTGTGTATGGACAATAATATTCCATTAGTTGTTTTTAGCATTTTACAAGAGGGTAATATTAAGAAGGTTATTTTTGGTGAGCCGATAGGCACTTACGTTGGGAGGTAGAAAAATGATTGATGAGTTAATGTTGGATTCTGAAGAAAAAATGGAAGCAGCGATTAGCAGTTTAAAAAACGATTTTGTAACATTAAGGGCAGGCAGAGCTAATCCACAGATGTTAGACAGAATTTTTG
>SKKY01000181.1 GCA_007123515.1 Clostridia bacterium | reverse complement strand
TTTCTTTCCTTCACTCTTTATATATTTTCTCTTTTATAAACAAATCCACAATATCAGGATCAAATTGTTTTCCTTTTTCATCCTTAAGAATTTCTATTGCTTCTTCGTCCGTCATCGCTAAACGAAACGGTCTTTCATTGGTCATCGCTTCAAAAGCATCCGCCACTGCAATAATTCTGGAATATAATGGAATATTATACGCTGAAATCCCTTCCGGATAACCCGTGCCGTCGAATCTTTCATGATGATGTAAAACATCTTCTGCTGAGAAGATATATTCAAGGAGAGAATTAAGAATTGTAAAGCTTATTTCCGGATGACGTTCAACACTCTTCCATTCTGTCTCAGTTAAAAAACTGTTTTTTTTCAATACATTTTGATCGATAGCAATCTTTCCGATATCGTGAAGCAATCCGGAAATTTGAATCCTGCAAAGCTCTTCCTCATTTAAGCCCATGGCTTCACCGATTTTGACACTAATATTACTAACTCTTCTAGCATGAGACTCCTCCGTATCAATATTCATAAACAAATTTTGCAATATGTTATCAACAGCCCGCTGTCTGTTTCTGTTCTTATTGGAATTTTTATCCTCATACATTTTATTTTCAGCTAAAATCATTATTTCATTAATGTTAAGCATTTCATCAGTCTTAGTACTGCTTCCGCAGGAGAGGGAAATTTCTAACATTCTTACCTTTTCTTTTTTTGTTTCTTCTGCTATTCTAGCCTGTACATTTTTGGAATCTTCATCAGGAGTTTTGGGCAGAATGATCATAAACTCATCGCCACCGACTCTGGCAACGACATCATCTTCACGACAAACTCGCCTTAATATTTTTGCTGTTTTTTTCAGCAATTCATCACCGGCCTGATGACCGAAAACATCATTGACTAGTTTCAGGCCATTGACATCGATCATCAAAATACTTAACGGAAGGTTTCTTTTTGCATCAAGTCTTTGGAGTTCCTCTTCAAAAAAACGCCTGTTATACAGTCCGGTCAACTGATCATGGAAACTTAAATATTTGATTTTCTCTTCACTGGCTTTTTGTCTTGAAATATCAATATCTATTCCCCGAAATCCGATCATCTCATTTTTATGATCATAAAGAAAGGATCCATGGCTCATAACCCATATAATTTCACCGTTTTTTTTCTGTATACGATGTTCTAATTCTTTTACATGAGTCTTATTTTTAAGTACTTCCCGTCCATACTGTTTAATTTCTTCTCTGTCTGTGCCCGGACAAATATCACAAAAGTACATCTTCCCAACCATTTCATCAGGTGAATATCCAAAAAGATCTTTGGCTACCTCACTGATATAGGTATATCTTCCATCAAGATCAAGATCATACGCTACCGACCGACTTAGTATGGAAAGGTGATTGTATCGTTCATTGCTTCGCTCTATTTCGGCCTGAGTCGCTTTTTGCTCCGTAATATCTCTGGCAGCCGCATATAATTTGTCTTTCCATAATATCGAACGCCACTCAATATATCGATACTCTCCATTTTTCTGCCTGAACCGATTTGAAAAATCGATAATTTTATTTTTACCATTATAGTCTTCTAGTTTTTTAATCGTTTCCTGATAATCCTCCGGATGAATAAAGTCCATAAATGGCCGTTTACAAAGCTCATCCGAATGATAACCCAGCAAATCTATCCAGGCCTGATTAATTTTTAAAATTATCCCCTTGGTGTCAGCAATACAAAACAAATCCAGACTTAAAGAGAAAAAAGTCTCCATTTCCTGATAGGACGTCTCTAGCTTTTTTTGCAATTCATATCTTTCTGTTACCTGTTCTACACTTACTAAAAACCTAGATTTATTTAAAATAGTCAGATAATCAATTCGGGCTTCAAAGTACTCTATTTTACCATCGATTTCCATATCATAGTAAATGGTATTCGTTTTACCGGTTGCTCTAGCCTTATTTAAACCCTCTGAAAAAAAAGAGGCTCTTGGTTCTGGGTAAACTTCGGAAATATGCTTTCCAACCATGTCCTTTTCTTTAAAAAATTTTAAATTCTCATCCCGGACAATAACATTCTGAAATTCAAATCCCTCGTCAAATTCAAAGATCATATTTTTTAAAGTGCTGATTAATATCTTTTTTTCTTCAATTTCATTTTTTTCCTTCGTGATATCAGTAAAAATGGTAAGGAAATAATATTTCTCAGGTGAATAAGCATAAACCCTGTACCATTTTTGTAACGGCTTTGAGTAAAGCTCATAATGGTCATCTGCCACTTTTCTGTGTAACGCAATTTCTCCGTAATACGTAATCCAATCCACTTCCTGATTTTTAATTTCCGGAAAGACCTGCAGGATTCTTTTTCCAATCACACCCTCTTTTTTAAGACCTGTATAAGCTTCAAAACCCTCATTTATCTCAATAAATTCATAATCATAAGGTTTGCCGTGATCATCACAAATAATTTTATGAAAGGCATATCCAAAAGGAGAGTTCATAATCATATCTCTATATAATTTTTCTTTCATAACGATTCTCCTTTCAGATATTATACAATTAATACCCGAAAAATAATTGTTGTAATCTGATTTAATTATAAAATCAAAAATGAAATCAATTTAGGATCATGCATTTTCACTCCATTTCCAGACGAGTACAAAACCTGTCAGGAAAAGAACGATCACCACCCAATCAATGGTTTCTGGTATAAGGGCCCGGCCGGAACCAACGATAAGACCGGCAAAAAAATAGGTAACAAAACCTCTGTAATTAGTATAAATTTTAGCCAAAACTTTTACCAATAAAAACATTCCCAAAAGAGCACCTACGGAAAAAATCAATAAATATCCAAGCACTAACTCACTTAGATAGTACAGCACGTTGTCATATATTCCCATAGCGATCAGCACGGAACTTCCCGGCAATCCCGGAATCACCATAGTTGCACTGGAAAAGGCACCTCCGAGAAAAAGAAGAAGCAGATTTACTTCTTCCAAATAGGTACCAACACCAATTGGCTGGGACCCTAACAAAAATCCAGAAATGACTCCGGCCAGAATATAACCAAAACGCTTTCTTGTAAAACTGGGACAATTTTTAATCACGGCTCGCACAGATGCCAGCAGACACCCTAACATAAAGACCGCTGTTTCATCCCTGAATATCTCAAAAAAATATGAAAAAAACGAACCGCTCAAATAAAAACCAATCAAAACCCCGCCAAAAAGTTTATAATAAGGTCGTATATTTAACTTTGCCAAATCACTGATCAGGCTTTCGTAGATCCCATATATTAAAAATACCGTACCTCCGCTCATTCCGGGAAGGACCAGTATAAATCCCAGTAATATTCCCCGCAGCCAGGACGCCATAGCTCACCTCATGATGCAATTATTTTATAAATCTTACACAAAGATATTCTTTTTTAAGCATTTTCCCAGCTTTATTGCTTTAAAAAAAGTAATAGATACTAATCTGTTACTTTTTTAATATTTTTTATTTTCA
>SKKY01000082.1 GCA_007123515.1 Clostridia bacterium | reverse complement strand
GGTAGGAGGTTCAGTAAATGGTGATGGTACCATAACTGTTGAAATTGAAAAAACCGGATCAGACACCTTTATGGCTAAAGTCATTGATATGGTCAGGGATGCCCAGGGTTCAAAAACAAAAACGCAGAATTTGGCTAACAAGGCCGCTAAATGGCTTTTCTATGTAGCAGTTACTGCCGGGATTTTAACTTTTGGGGTCTGGAGTTTTCTTGGTTTTGGAACGAATTTTGCTATTGAAAGAATGGTGACGGTGATGGTTATTACTTGTCCTCATGCTTTAGGTTTAGCGATTCCTCTTGTTATAGCTGTATCAGCTGGGATTACAGCACAAAAAGGCTTGTTAATCAGAAACCGAAATAATTTTGAAAGTGCCCGCAACATTGATGCGGTTGTTTTTGATAAAACTGGAACTTTGACCGAAGGCACTTTTGGTGTGACGGATCTAGTTCTTTTATCTGAAGAATACGATGAAAATGAAAGTCTCCGGCTGTCTGCTGCTGTAGAGAGTTCTTCTAGCCATCCGATTGCAAAGGGAATTACGAATGAGGCTAAAAACAGAGACATTGATTTTCCGGAGGCTGATGATGTTAAGACAATGAGCGGAAAAGGCGTCAGCGGAAAATTGGAAAACAAAGAGGTTTCAGTTGTCAGTCCGGGCTATATGAAAGAACATCAGTTAAATTATTCGGAAGATGAGTATCAGAAACTGGCGGCAGATGGAAAAACAGTTGTATTTTTAATCGTAGATCAAAAACCGCAAGCGATGATTGCCTTAGCCGATAAAATCAGAGAATCTTCAATTGAGGCTGTTAAAGCTCTAAAAGAGATGGGAATTCGCTCCATTATGATAACCGGCGATAATAGAAAAGTGGCTGAATCGGTGGGTAAAACCATAGGAATCGATGAAGTTATGGCAGAAGTACTGCCGGAAGAAAAGGCTGCGAAGATAAAAGAATTACAGGGAAAAGGATATAAGGTGGCGATAACCGGAGATGGAATTAATGATGCGCCGGCACTTGCCACTGCAGATCTTGGGATTGCAGTCGGAGCCGGAACGGATGTGGCAATAGAAACAGCCGATCTGATTCTTGTAAAAAGTGATCCGCTTGATGTTTCGTATATCATTTCTTTTTCTAAAAAAATATACAGGAAAATGATACAGAATCTGGTCTGGGCTACAGGCTACAACGTGATTGCTCTACCTTTAGCCGCGGGTGTCCTTTACAACCAGGGTATTGTCTTAAATCCGGCTGCAGGAGCCGTACTGATGTCTCTAAGTACCGTTATTGTGGCCATTAATGCCAGAATGCTAAAAGGATAAAGAAAAGCGGACTGTTTTTGCAGTCCGCTTTTATCATTTAAAAAAGTTTTATTTTATGTTCCGGAAGATGGACAGATACATACTGATTTAGAAAAAGATTGCCTGATTCATTTTTATTGACGATAGCATTGATAATCTGATGGCCAAAAGAAAGATGCAACCTTCTAAAATGCAGTTCATCAATCACATTGACAATTTTAGCATTAAAACTGTTTGCTTTTCTGTGAAATTTTTCAGAACTAACCAGCAGATCCTCTGGACGAAAACCAATCCAGCGTTTGTTTTGATCATATAAAATATTTTTTTTTGTTTTGACTACAAGCGATAGAGGCATGGTGGTAATTTTAACGGTTACTGATTCAGGATTCTCTTCTTCGATTTCAGCCGGAAACAGGTTCGTGGTTCCGGTAAGATAGGCTGATCTTGTTGAGTTAGGAGAGCTTAGAACTTGCTCCTTTGGTCCGGACTGAATAATTTGGCCACAATCAAAAACAGCCATTCTTTTACCAATTTTATAGGCCTCAGCCATATTATGAGTCACAAAGAGCGTGGGAATCTTATAGGCAGCGAGCAATTTTATCATTTCATATTCAAGAGAATCTTTAACCATTGAATCCAACGCTGAGAAAGGTTCATCAAGCAGCAACAGATCCGGCGAAGAGGCCAGAGCCCGGGCAATGGCCACTCGCTGTTTCTGACCTCCGGATAATGTTGAAGGGTATTGATTCTGATAATCCATCATTTCTGTTAATGCAAGCATTTCCTCTGTTTTATTTCGCACAAGGTCCTTATTCTCCGGCCTAAGACTGTAGGCAATGTTTTCTTTTACAGTCAGGTGGGGAAAAAGCGCATAACTTTGAAAAACAAAACCAATGTTTCTTTTTTCCGGTAGCAGATTTACTCCGGATTCGCTGTCAAAAAACACTTGGTTATTCATTATGATTGTCCCATGATCGGGAGTCAAAAGGCCGGCAACGCATTGCAGCGTAAGCGATTTGCCGCTTCCGGAGAATCCGATAATACTCATGATTTCCTCTTCCATCTGAAAACTGATATCAAGATTAAAATCAGCAATTTTTTTCGTTATTGATACAGAAAGCATGATGACTCACCATCCATTCTATTTATTTTTCCATGCATTCAACATGAAAATAGAAATCAAAGACATCGCAAGCATTATCAAAACCCAGAAAAATGCCTGTCTGAAGTTACCTGAAGCTACAGCAAAGTAAATGGCAATCGATAACGTTTGTGTTTTACCGGGAATATTACCGGCAAACATTAACGTGGCGCCAAATTCTCCTAAAGCTCTTGAAAAAGAGAGCAGAACACCGGCAATCAACGCTGGTTTTGATAAAGGCAGAATAATCCTGAAAAACGTTTCCCATTCATTTTTTCCCAATGTTCTTGAAGCATGGATCACTTCCGGATTAATGTTTTCAAAACCGGACTTTGCTGAGTGATACATTAGTGGCAGAGAAACGATACAAGCGGTAATCACTGTAGCAGACCAGGAAAAAAGCAATGAAACATTAAAAGATTTTAAAAAATCGTTAACGATACTGTTTCTGCCAAAGATAACCAGCAAAAGATATCCCAATACTGTGGGCGGAAGGATCAAAGGTAATGAAATGGTTAAATCAAAAAATGTTTTCCACTTTCCTTTATATCTGAATAATGCATACGCTAAAAAAATTCCTGCAAAAAAAACAATCACTGTTGAAACAAATGTTGTTTTTATTGAGATCCAGACCGGATCCATAAAGGGTATCCTCATACCATGACCTCCTTAAGGAATTGTAAATCCATATTTATCAAAAATGGTTCTTGATGTATCTGTCTCCAAAAAAGAAAAGAAAAGACTAATAGCCCGGTCTGTTGCTTCATTTCTGCTTTGGTCAATGATCATGACCTGATAGATAATGTCCATGTGGCTTTCTGGTGGAACAGTAAGAACTTTCCTGATATTTCTTCCTGATAAAAGGTCTGTTTGATAAATAAATCCGGCATCAATATTATTTGTTTCCAATAAAGTCAGTACTTGTCGAACATTCTGGGTATAAAGAATAATTTCGGAAAGCTCTTCCCATAAGTCAAAATAAACCAAAGCTTCTTTTGCATAAAACCCTGCAGGCACAGAATCCGGATCACCTAGTCCAAGTGTTTGGATCTTTGTATTTTTTAATTCAG